>JAFGVP010000140.1 GCA_016937945.1 Pontiellaceae bacterium
CCTGACCGGCGGAGGTGCGGACAACCTGCGCTGGTTCAAAGAGTGCCGGGATACGCTTTCGATCTGCTGAAGTTCCGTTGCTTGATCGCTCAGTCCCGGCGAGGTACCTGAAAGTCGTGCTTACAAAGCATCGTGCCTGCCCATGGTTATAACGGCGGAAACGCAGCCGTTCGGGAAACGATCGATGTCAAAATAGCGCGGGTATTGCCTCAAACCGGCCAGGTAGTCAGTCCTTCATGGAGGTGCAATCGTCATCGCGCCTCTTATGAGGCTGAAATCTGCCGATCATGCAGGTGCTGTAAGATTGCGGGCATGACTAATCTTCCTGCCTTGGAAGTTGCGCCGGCCCGCGGTTTCTTTATACTGCGGGCTTTGTTTTTGGAAACGAGGTAGGCAAATGTCCGAATCTAATCAAGGAATGGATGTCGGTTATGTGGCGCGTCTGGCGTGCATTGACCTGACTGAAGAGGAACGCGGGCTCTTTCAGGGGCAGCTGGATCAGATCCTTCACTATGTGGAGCAGCTCGATGAACTGGATGTGAGCAATGTTGAGCCGACGGCTCATGCGATTCCCGTATACAATGTTCTGCGTAAGGATGAGCTTGGGTCCAGTCTGGATCATGATGCCGTAATCGCAAACGCGCCATCCGCTGCCGATGGTCAGATCCGAGTCCCTAAAATTATCGATCAGTAGGAATCCCATGGCTGAATTACATACGTTAACGATTGCGGAATTGTCCGAAATGTTGTCCTCCGGCGCTTGCACCTCCGTGGAGCTCGTCAAGGATCTGCTCGCTGTTATTGATGCCCGCGACGAGAAGGTTGGTGCCTATCTCACGATTGATCGCGAAGCTGCAATGGAACAGGCGCACGCCGCCGACGAAGCACGTGCGGCAGGTAAATCCGGCGTCCTGCTTGGAATTCCGGTTGCGATCAAGGATCTCCTGAATGTCAAGGGGCAACCCTGTACCTGCTCGTCTAAAATCCTCGAAGGTTATACGGCCCCGTACGATGCAACCGTGATTACCCGGCTTCGCGATGCGGGCGCCGTACTTCTCGGACGGGTTAACATGGATGAATTTGCGATGGGATCGAGCACGGAAAATGCGGCGCTGGGAAAAACATCCAATCCATGGAATCTGGAACATGTTCCGGGAGGATCCTCCGGTGGCTCTGCGGCCTGTGTTTCTGCGGATGAGGCCATTGCATCGCTCGGATCGGATACCGGCGGTTCTATTCGTCAGCCGGCATCGTTCTGTGGCTGTGTCGGGGTCAAGCCTACCTATGGACGCGTTTCCCGTTATGGGTTGACGGCATTTGCATCTTCTCTGGATCAGATCGGTCCCATCACAAAGACGGTCAAGGATTCAGCTCTTCTGCTGGAGGCGATTTGCGGACTGGATAAGATGGACTCTTCTTCCGTCGACATGGAAGTCCCGGCCTTCTCTGCAGCACTGGGCAGTGATACTTCGCTGGCCGGCATGAAGCTTGGTCTGCCTAAGGAATATTTTGTAGATGGTATGGATCCGGAGGTTGAAAAGGCCGTTCGTGATGCGGTAGAGCATTGCAGAAGTCTGGGAGCCGAAATTGTGGATGTCAGCCTTCCGAATGCAAAATATGCCATCGCGGTCTACTATATTATTGCGACGGCTGAAGCCTCGGCCAATCTGGCCCGTTTTGATGGAATTCGCTACGGAATGCGCCTTGATGGGAAGGATCCTGCCGAGCTTTATGGGCGAACGCGCGCCGCCGGATTCGGTCCGGAAGTAAAGCGGCGGATTATTCTCGGAACCTATGTCCTGAGCAGTGGTTATTATGATGCCTATTATCTGAAGGCCCAGAAGGTGCGTACCCTGATTCGGAACGATTTTTCCGACGCATTCAAGCAGTGCGATGCCATTCTGGCGCCGGTCACACCAACGGCGGCCTATCGAAAGGGTGAAAAGACGGACGATCCGCTTAAAATGTATCTGGATGATATCCTGACAACCCCGGTCAATCTGGCGGGCAACTGTGCGTTGTCGCTTCCTTGTGGTTTTTCCGGGGCCGGGCTTCCGATCGGCCTTCAGATTATCGGCGACGCCTTCCGGGAGGAGACGATTCTCAGGGTGGGGTATGCTTATGAACAGACCACGGACTGGCACACGCGCAAACCAGAACTTTAAGTTTAAGAGGTGTTCACCGCTGAAAGATTTGTGGTGAAAGGATATGACTATGAAATATGAAGCAACTATCGGGCTTGAGACGCACATTATGCAGAAGACGAACACGAAGATGTTCTGTTCCTGTAAATATGAATACGGTGCAGAGCCGAATACGCATGTCTGCCCGGTCTGTCTTGGATATCCCGGAGCGCTGCCGGTTCTGAATGAAAAGGCGATTACGCTGTGCTGCAAGGCCGGGTTGCTGCTCGGGTGTGAAATCAATCCCTACAGCAAGTGGGACCGTAAAAACTATTTCTATCCGGACATGTCCAAAAACTACCAGATTTCCCAGTATGATCAGCCGCTTTGTCTCGGTGGCCAGCTGGAGGTTGAGGTTGAAGGGGAGATGAAAACCTTCACGCTGGAGCGGATTCATCAGGAGGAAAATGCGGCCAAGAATACGCATGCCTCCGGGGCCAGTCTGGTGGATTATAACCGTGCGGGAACGGCCCTGATGGAGATTGTGTCCAATCCGTGCATGCACTCAACGGCCGATGTGATGGCATACATGACGGCTCTTAAGCAGATTATGCAGTATGGCGGAATTTCCGATTGTGATCAGGAGAAAGGACAGATGCGTTCCGATGTGAATGTTTCCGTTCGTCCGGTCGGTCAGAAGGAGCTGGGTTCCAAGGTTGAGATCAAGAACATGAACTCCTTTGCCTTTATCATGCAGGCGATTGAATACGAAATTGATCGTCAGATTGAGGTGCTCGAGCGCGGAGGAAAAGTGGATCAGGAAACCCGTGGGTATGACTCCGATCGGGGAGAAACCTTTGTTCAGCGGACGAAGGAAGATGCGCACGACTATCGCTATTTTCCCGAACCGGATCTGATGCCGGTCAAGATTTCCGCCGAGCAGATTGAGGTTTGGCGGTCCGAGCTTCCGGAACTGCCTTCGCAGCGCCGCGTCCGCTATGTTTCCGAACTGGGGCTTCCGGAGTATGATGCCGGCGTTCTTACTGCAGATAAGGCCGTTTCGGACTGGTTTGAATCTGCCATGCAGCACACAGCAAATGCCAAGGCGGTTTCAAACTTTATCATGGGCGAGATGATGCGCCTGCTTGCCGGGTCCGGCATTTCGATTGCTGATTCAAAGGTTACTCCGGAAAAGCTTGCGGAGATTGTCGGGATGATTGATGCGAAAACCATCAGCACCAGCGCCGGTAAACAGGTTTTCGAGATTATCTTTAATGAAGGTGGCGAACCGAAGGCCATCGTTGAGCAGAAAGGCATGGCTCAGGTTTCTGATGATTCTGCTTTGGAAGGCTGGGCGGATGCTGCTATCGCTTCCAACCCGAAGGCGGTTGAGGAATATAAGGGAGGAAAGCCTGCGGCGATTAACTCCCTTATGGGGTTGGTGATGAAGGCCAGTAAAGGCAAGGCCAATCCCGGCGCTGTTATGCAGATGCTCAAGCAGAAGCTGGATGGCTGAGGTTGCCTAAAAGTGCGAGTGCGATCTGCCAAGGATCAGAGTCTGCAGATATTCAACACTCCGGCGCATACTTTCGGCCTGTGCACTCAACTCGGCTGCTGCGCTGGCGCTTTCTTCCGCGTTGGCGGCATTTCGCTGGGTGACAATGTCTACCTGAGACACCGCAACGTTGATCTGTTCAATGCCTTGCGCCTGTTCATGATTGGCTCCGGAGATCTCGGCCATAATAGCGGTTGTTTTTTCAATGGCTTTGGCAATATCAGTAAAGACGGTGTTAACCTTGTCCGACAGGGTAACTCCATTCCGGGCGTTCTCAACGGATGCTTCAATCAGCTCCGTGGTATCTCGGGCGGCCTCGGCGGAGCGGCGGGCAAGATTCCGTACTTCGTCGGCCACGACGGCAAATCCCTTGCCCGCTTCTCCGGCGCGAGCGGCTTCAACAGCGGCATTGAGGGCCAGAAGGTTGGTTTGGAATGCAATTTCATCGATAACCTTGACAATGTTGGCGGTTTTATTCGCCGAAGACTGAATCTCGTGGATGGCCGTCATCATGGCCGTCATGGACTCTCTGCCCTGCGCGGCGGCCTGTTTGGCGTTTTCTGCGAATGAACTGGCTTCGGTGGCATTGCTGGCATTGTTGCGCGTCATGGTGGACATCTCTTCCAGGCTGGAAGAGGTTTCCTCCAGACTTGCCGCCTGTTCAGTTGCTCCTTCGGCGAGTGAGTTGGATGAGTTTGAAAGCTGTCCGGCGGCCATGTTGACCTGATGGGCTCCGTCAAAGAGTGATTTTCCGCATTCTGAAATATGATGGCTGAGCGAGCTTGCGAACCAAACGGTCGCAATCATCGCCACGATCAGTACCGCTATAAATGCGAGCAGGCTTTGGCGGAGCAACGCATTGGAGTGTCCCTGTGCAATGCGCATAACTTCTCCGCGGGGGATGCCGACGAAAAGAATCCCGATCAGGGACCCGTCTTTCGCAAGGATAGGATCATAGGCGGTAAGATAATTTTCTCCTAGAATGATGGCCTCGCCAATAAAGAGCTTGCGATTCATTACCGGTTCATATGCCGCGCTGGCTTTTCCAAGAAATGTTCCCACAGCACGTTTCCCGTCGTCCTTCATGATATTGGTACTGATGCGCCTGAAGTCATTATTTTCTCTTGCAAAGATGGTTGCGACAACACCCAGATCTTTTCTAATGGCATCCACCATTTCAAAATTGCCTTCGATGGGGTTGCCCGATCCGTCAGTTAATTTCCCATCCTTCATCTCAATTGCGGTTAGATAGCGCTGGACATAGAGTCTGGCGGCATTGATATCGCCGTCCATCTTCATCGTAAGGGTGTGAAGCGTCAGTTCTTTCGCCATCTTCTTGGAATTCATATAGGAAATGGTGGTCAACACCAGACTGCTGAAGGAGATCAAGGCGATGAAGATCGCAATCATTTTCACTTTGAGGCTGAATCTGTTATTCATGTTGTTCCCTGTTTTTTTTGTTCACGTGTTGCACTGATGGTCAGCTATATGTCCAGTAACAAATACCAGCACGTGGTCTGCCATGCAGTATAAATATGTGATCACAATAATTATTATTTGGTGGATTCGTGCCTCCCTGCGGGGTAATTCGGGATTGGCAGGCAGGGTTAATCAGAAGAATAGAAACGGGTGCAGGGGACCGTTTTCGGTTCTTCTCGGAAGAGCGTCTCACAGACTCCGTCTCGTCGACAGATTGGGTAGATCATAAATCTTTAGATGAAGGTACCGTTCATCTCGGTAGCCGTAGGCCTGTCTGGTCAGCCAACCGATCTTGTTGTTGAAGCCTTTCTGACACTGGCGCTGGTAAGGCACCCGTGGTTTCAGTAGGCCAGCAGGCCCTGCATCCGTTGCCGGATTGTTCTGGCCATGGTTTTCAGGCACGCGACGCCGGACTCGACAGCCATGACGCACCATTTTTCAAAGGCAAGTCTGGTGAGGGTTGCTCCCGGGGCCATCTTGTAGATGTTCCGCAGGTATTCCTTCATGGCCGAGGTCATGCCGAGATCACTGAAGCGCATGCGTCGTTCGCCAAGTTCTTCCCGGGCCTCCGCCGCGTGAGGGATTCTTCATTACGAAGCAACAGGAAGCGCTTTCCTTTGAGCTCCTTTTTCTGGTCGTCTTCGAGCTGGTTCATGGTGCTCCGGCGCAGGGTGTTGAGTTTGTCGTTCATGGACTTGATGACATGGAACTGGTCGTAGACAATGTCGGCATCCGGCAGCACCTCGGCAACCCACGTGCTGTAGGAATTGGCCATGTCGATGGCGACCGCCTTGATCTGTTTCGCTTTACGCCTGATGCGTTTGCGGAACTTTTTGAGGGCATCACCGCCCTTGCCTTTGCCGATGAACAACACGGTCCCCGAATCGATATCGCGCACGACGGTAATGTATCCGAGCCGTTTCCCAAGATACACTTCATCAATGCCCAAGTAGGCGACGTCGTCGAGACGCACCCGTTTGTATTTCTTTTCCTGCCAGGCCTTCTCGATGTTTTTGACGGTCTCCCAATGCAGTCCGGTAAATTTTGACACCGCCGAGATCGACATCTCGGCACGAAGGGCCAGAACGAAGCGCGCAGTCCATTTGGTGTAACGCACGTACGGATCGGGACAGAACGCAATCGGTTCATGACTCGATGCACCGCAGTCGGAACAACGAATCCTGCGCACAGCCACGCGCATTATCGTTTTTTAAAACCGATGCAAATGCCTCGGATATCGCGCGTTTTCCCCGTTTCAACGATCGAGGTGCTCCATGAGCGGCATTTCGGGCAGGCGGCCCGCTTCAACTTCGAATGCAGGTAGAATATTTCGGTGTCCTTGGTGCGTTCGGTCTTTTGGTGATTGGAACCCACGATTCCCTGGGATGCTGATTAACATAGGTTTCCTTTCGGGGTGCGAGCTGGAGAGGAAACGTTAATCAGCGCCTCTTTTCAACCCTTGCAAACGAAAAGCCCAACGACCGGTCAGGCCACACCCAATGAAGTTCAGTTCTCTTCCGGTTATTCAGGAAGCATTCAGCGGTTGATCATGCTACGCAGCGGGGATGGAGGGGCCTTTGAAGTCGTATTCGGTAAGTGCGAAAATGCAACCGGCGAGGTTTCGTTTAAAAAGCCGGCTGAAGGGAAATGGAAAATATCGATAGCGGTTGATCGGTCGAGCATTGGATCTGGATCCTGCGTCACGCTCCATACCTCCTCGGGTGTTGAAAGAGCCACTGTCATTCCTGTCGCAATCGCGGGATATTGAAGTAGTAGGAGTCATTGGCTCTTACCGGGAATACGCAGTCCTGATCTGTGCAGGTATTCAGCCGTTTCGTGCATGGTCCTGCCGTAGCAATGGAGTGTCTTATATCCTGTGTGTATCAGGTCGAGTACCGGCCCAAGTCCGATGTCGCGATGATCCGCGTTTGTCATCAAGCAAACCTTGAGGAGGGCTTCATGAAATATTTCATTCTGTTTTTGTTGTTCGCTTCGTATACCCATGCCATGGAGATCAGCGCCGGATTTGATCTTCAGGCAGAAACGTTTACGGCACAGAGCGGCTGTGCGATCGATGATGCCGGCACTGGTTTTTCCGGAATCGGATATGTTGATTATGGAAGTGCCGGTTCGTATAGCGAGTGGGGCGATATTATTGTTTCCGAGAGCGGGCTGTATCGATTCGATGTCCGATATGCCAGTTACAGCGATCGTCCCTGTTTTGTCAGCTTGAATGGGAGCATCGTCGGAACACTCTCCTTTACTGCTACGGGTGATTGGGAGCGCTGGGAAACGGAAAGTATCCTGCTGCCCCTGAAACGCGGAGCAAACACCCTTCGGATTACCGCAGCAGGACCCGGCCCCAATCTCGATAAAATCAGCGGAAGCCGGTTGCCCGTAACTTCTCCGGCGTTTCGCTTTGCAACGGATGCTGAATCATTTTCTGCTCAATACAGCTGTGAGGTGAAGAGCGACAACAGCGGATACACCGGCAGCGGATATGTGGATTATGGCAGTGCAGGTTCTTATGCGGAATGGAATGCGATCGCTGCACCTGCAAGCGGTCTGTACAACCTGAACGTTCGTTATGCAACGCTATATGATCGCCCCTGTTCGATCCGCGTTAATGGCATTGTAATCGGGCAGCTGGAGTGCAGGTCGACAGGGGATTGGGATGTCTGGGGTGATGAAGAACTTGTTGTTCCGTTGCATGGCGGAATGAACACCATCCGTATTACCGCTATTGGATCCGGACCGAATATTGATGAGCTTGAGGGGACAGGGCTGAACATTAAATCGCTAGCGGCCCTGCCGGGATTCGGACTGGAGGCGGAGGATTCGGCAGCACGATATGACTGCCTGATTGCCAGCCAGCACAGCGGATACAGCGGGGACGGTTATGCTGATTTTGGCAGCGCCGGTTCCTATGTTGAGTGGAACACGGTGTCGGTTCCCCGCAACGGAAGCTACGGAACCTTTGTTACCTACGCCACTCCGTTCGATCGACCCTGTTCAGTGTCTGTTAACGGCGAATCGGTTGGACAGCTCTATTTTGATTCAACGGGCGACTGGTCGAGCTGGAGTGCGGAATACATCATCCTACCGCTGAAAAGCGGCCTGAATACGGTTCGGATTACGGCGATCGGGAGCGGCCCGCTGGTGGATAAGGTCGAGGGCGCGTTGTGGGATGAGACGGCAGGAATCAGCTCTCCCTCGCTTCCTGGCTTCAGTCGGCAGTCCGAAGATGCAACCGACCAGTCCGGTTGTTCCACCAATAACGTCAACAGCGGCTATACGGGCCGCGGCTATGTGGATTACGGCAGCACCGGTTCTTATATCGAATGGAATGATATCGAGGTTCAGGAGGGAGGCGCCCATACCCTGTTTATCACCTATGCCTCGCCTTTTAACCGGTCCTGTTCGCTGAGTGTGAACGGGACCCTCGTTGACCAACTCGCGTGCACCGCAACCGGCGACTGGGATGAATGGGCTGCGGAACCCGTTACGGTTAATTTAAACAAGGGATTGAACTCCATACGGATCACCGCGATCGGCGAAGGGCCGAATATAGATAAAATTGAAGGATTCAATCCGGCGCCCAAATCAGGCTGGCTCTATCTTGAACGCGATACGGAAACCCTGCCGACAGACAGCGACGATGCCTATGAATCCATTTCTCTGCCGCATACATGGAATGCTCGGGACACGCTTTCTGTCGCCGCCTATCGGCGCGGGGCATCGTGGTATCGCAAGAATATCGTTGTCTCTCCGGACATGCTGGAACAACGCGTTTATCTCCGATTCGGGGCCGCCGGGCAGCGGGCCAAGGTTTTCCTGAATGGAAACAGCCAGAGCCTGATCTACCATAAGGGCGGGTACAGCGCCTTTGTATGTGAGCTGACGGATCAGCTCACTGCGGGAACGAACCGGGTGGATGTCTGGGTCGATAACCGTGACATCCCTTCCATGATTCCTCAGTCCGGTGATTTTAATTTTTACGGGGGACTCTACCGGGATGTTGACCTGATCGTTGCGCCGGAGGTTTCGATTGCCCGGAACTGTTATGGCGGCCCGGGGGTGCGGGTCTGGAGCGAATCGATCAGTACGATGTCTTCCGACCTGAACGTGCGCGTACAGGTCGACAACGGGGATTCCGGGGCAGCGGGGGTCACGGTCGAGGCTCGCCTGCTGGATGCTTCGGGCACCCAGGTGTCATCAGGAAGCGCCAATGCGACGATTAGCGCCGGGGCCTCCGTGCCGGTTACGTTAAATATGTCAGCGGTGAGCAATCCGGATCTGTGGAGTCCGGAAGATCCGACGCTCTACACGCTGGAAGTCAAACTCCTGCAAAATGGAACAGCGATCGATTCAATAACGGTACAGCATGGATTCCGCTGGTTTGAGTTTACCGCCGATAGCGGATTCTACCTAAACGGCCAGCCCTATAAACTGCGCGGTGCAAACCGGCATCAGGACTTTTATCGGTCCGGAAATGCCGTAAACCAGCAACAGCATTATGAGGACCTGCTGCTGATGAAAGAGGCCGGCTGCAACTGGGTGCGTCTGGCGCATTACCAGCAGTCCGACGAAGTGCTGCGGCTGTGCGATGAGCTGGGTCTGCTGGTTTGGGAAGAGATTCCCTATGTGAATGAAGGCGATGTGATCGCGATTAAGCCGGCCATGCTTTCCATGATGCGGGAGATGATCGAACAGCATTTCAACCATCCGTCTATTCTGGTCTGGGCCATCGGTAACGAGGTTTTGATGTCGGATCGGGGAGACGGGTATTCGACGATCTATAACCTGGTCAGCGATGTGAACGCCCTGATTCATGCGCAGGATCCGATCCGTAAATCGGCGTTTGTTTCCGGGGATATCAACCAGTCCTCCGATCTCCACATCGTGGAGCTTGTGGATGTGTTCGGCTATAACCTGTATCGTGGGTGGTATGCGCATGCATTCAGTTCGCTGACTGCGCGCCTGAACGAACTGCACGGCATGGATCCGGGAACGCCGCTGGTGTTGACCGAATTCGGAGCCGGATCTGACCTGAACATCCATTCGGAGTCGCCCGTGGCTCTGGACTTCAGCATCGAATACCAGAACGACTTTATGGAATCCCACCTGCAACAGATCGAACAGCCGGCGCTGAACTGGCTGTGCGGCGCCACCTGGTGGGCCTTTGCTGACTTTGGTTCTTCCTATCGCGGCGATTCCATTCCCCATGTTAACCAGAAGGGCGTGGTCACCTTTGATCGACAAAAGAAGGATGCCTTTTATCTCATGAAGTCATACTGGAACGATGAGCCGATGGTGTATATTGAATCCAAAGATTGGACAGAACGCTTCGGTGCCGCACAGAAAACCTTCCGGATATTTTCAAACATGGATTCCGTTGAGCTGTTTCACGACGGAATATCACTTGGAATTCAGTACAGCGGATATGTCTGGACGGTCCCCTTGAATGACGGGCTCAATACCGTGCTCGCCACCGGTCGTTCCGGCTCGATCCAGAGGAGCCACGCGATCAGTGTTGATTTTGCGGCCCCGCCTGAATGTACTGCCACGGCAACGGCGGAGGATGGTGTCTATGTTGCCGGAAACACGGTCGATGGAGATCCCTTGACTAGCTGGGCGGCTGAAGGAAACCAGGTTCTTACGCTCGATCTTCAGCAGGAAATGCCGGTCAGCGGGATTGAAATCAATTTTTATAACGGGGCATCTCGCAGCTATGATCTCGCAATTCTTGGTTCGGCAAACGGTTCAAGCTGGACCGCCCTGTTCGATGGCAGCAGCTCGGGATTCTCGGACATAGAAACATTCACCTTTTCCTCAATCCCGAGCATCCGGTACCTGCGGATTAATGCCCTGGGGAACTCCGTGAATGATTGGAACAGTTATTATGAAACCAGCGTGCTGGTGCCTTAGACTCGGTGCAATCGGCCGGACCTGCCATTCGTCGGGTGCTTTTGCGGTTCCATTTCTATAGGATCGATCAATGGTCGGATTAATCTGTCGTGCGTTGCTGCCGGAGGAAGTTGAGGAAATCGTTTTTTTCGATTTTGCCTTGAACCCAATCGAGGACGTTTCCCCGGGGATCCGTGATGATGGTGGTCGGAGTGGCCATTACGCCGTAGCGTTTGAATACGCCAGCCATGTCGGGGTCATCGGCGTACAGCATCAGGGGAATAAACTGTTCGTTCACTTCGGTGGTCACCTGTTCATCGGCCCAGACCGTCCGTTTCATGATCCGGCAGGGAACACACCAGGTCGCCGTGAAAAACAGCACCATGGGCTTGTCGGATTGTACGGCCTTTTCCTGCGCTTCCGTGTAGCCATGAAACCAGGAAACGCTGTTTGACGGCGTGTAAAAGCAATACCACGCGTATGCGAGAGACAGGACGAGAAAGGTGAGCCAGAATACGCGCCAGAACATCCTGGACTTTTTATGACCTCCCTTTGCCGCTGACGATTGCGGGTCGGATTCTGATTTCTTCATCCCTTCCTCCTCGGTTCGAATATTCGGTATAATCTGCGCGCGCCGGTACTTCATGACACGATACCCTGTCGGGGCCATGTCCTGGTTCCAACGTTATTTTACCATCGCCTAATGAAGATAAATAACGGTGCATTGCCCCGAGGCAACTCAGATATGACGGGACCTCCTATCGGCGTCCATCCTGAATTGATTTCGCTCTGAACTTTGCTTTCAAGATCCTATATTCTGTTTTCTGTTTCTATGATTTTGTACTGACTGATGCCGGGGTTGCTCGATGAAGCAGAGAAACCAAAGCAGGCGATAATAATGATGGTCAGCGAAATGCCTGCGGTAAATGCCGCGATTGTTTTCATTTGTTATCCTTTTATTGTTCCAACGGTTGGTGAGCCCGGTGATTGCCATACATAAAAATTAACCATTGCCTGCGGCGATGATCCCCGCATTAACTTTTCGCTGCCGGCAACCGTAAAAGCTGCGCTTTGGTTCGGCGAAACAGTCAGCGTTCAAACTATAACAATGTACCTTCATAGATTGACGCAAACGTTATTTCATCGAAAAATAAAGCATGTTTACGATTTGAAACGGGTTGATATATGCCAAATTTCAACGTCGGTCTGTTCATTAAGAATGCACATAAACCGTATCCGATTTTGCCGCTATTTTGACCGCTAAGGAAAAGGTAAATGTCTGCAATCTGATAGGATTCATATTTCTCACTCTCACGTTTGGGGTGACCTGCCCGTGTCGGAAACATCTGACGCGACAGGCTGTGCGTTTCCCCGGGCCGCCCCGCAGCCCGGAATCTCTTGCACTTCTGCATCACTCTTCTTCCGCGGTCTGCTGGCGGGTAAACGATTTAACTTCTACCGACGAACAGGGGTCCATCGATCCGAATACACGTTTGAACGGCTGCGTATCTCCCCCTGTGGGCCCTATATACTGCTGCTCCGTGTCAGACCATTCATACGTAGCCATGGGGGTAAATTCTCCGGTTCGGGAATCGATCGGGCCGAGTTCGATCTTGAACAGATCCGGTGTCGGGGTTTCCACCAGCCGCCAGTTCCACAGGGGGTCACCACCATGTTCTTTTGTGCGGAGAAGGATCTGAAGCAATGGGCGCTGCTCACGCGTCACCGGCAATACATATAGTTTGTTTGCCGGTGTCAGGTCCTCTGCAACAATTATATCCATGATGCCGTCTGCATTGATGTCCTGAAACGCGGAGTGTTCTTCAATATAATTTCCGATGGACACCGGGATGATTGCGCCATCTGAATCGATCAGCATCATATGTCCCCGGGGTACCGACCGCTGCTCACTGAATGATCTCGGGAATGCCGCAAAGATAGGCGGGCCTTCTTTTTGCGGGCATGTTACGACATATCGGAGCGGATTGAAGACTCGCTCCCTATAGGGAGGATCCGATCGATATTTCTGCCATGACAGGATGGTTCGAAAAGCATCATTCCGTTCGGATGGATTCATGAGCCTGGACACCACCGGATCAATATACGTCGGGGCAGGGCGAACCACGGTGAAGGGGGTCCTCATATAGTTTTCCCATTGGTCGCCCCCGGCCTCAACAAGCATCATGGCGGCCGTAAACCGGGAGGTTTCCTCTCCTTTTTCACCCTGCTCGATCCACCATGCGGCCGTGTCGAATATGGGATTCCCGATGTCCGCATCCGCCTCGTCCAGAATCCCATGTCCCAGCAGAAATTGTGCAGCTTCGATATCTTCCGGGGAAATACTGGAAAACAGCGCCGGTTCCCCGTCATTGTTTTCCGTCGTAACGGAAATCCCATGGTCAAGCAGGAGTCGCACGGCATCAAGATCGAGCTCACCCCAGTGGAGGATCATATGCATGGCCGTATTCCCGTCGTTGTTCCGGGCATTGACATCTGCTCCCGCATCAAGGAGCAACTTGAACGTCTTGGCCGGGCGATGCAGATTATGCGCCGCCATGAGAAGCGCCGTATTCCCGTCCTCGTTCCGGGCATTCACATTTAACCCCGAAGCGATAAGCTTTTCGATTTGCGGCAAAAGCTCATGGTCCGGAATTTCAAAATAGCAGTCTTCAATTACATCGCTGAAGATTCCGGCATGAAGCGCTTCATTGGTCGGGATGGGGGCGGGGGCAAGTTGACCGATCCCATCGATAAAAATATACCCGGGAACAACAGAGGTTTCGACGTATCCGGGGTGACCTGAATCCATCCAGATTTCCGATTCATCATGGATGGTGTTCACCCAGTAGCGGGTGGGTTCATTTGTCGGTGCGTCAAAACTTAAAGGATCGCCCTCCTCAAACCATACCGGAGTGCCGTCGAGGGCAAACAGTCGGTTAAGATACTCAAAAGCACCGGTGCGCCCGTCGCATTGCACCGGATTCTCATAGGTCCCAAGGGTCGGGGCCGGAGTTTCCCCGTCGGCATGCTCATTCTGCGGCTCAACCGCTTTTTTCCTGCCGGTTACATGCTCCCACTCTTTCACAAAGTAAACATCAACAAGATCATAAATTAAGCTGCTGAGGAGGTGTGAATAAAATGTGCCGTGGAGGGCATCGGCCCTGTAGATATCCTGTTGTGCAGCGTAGTTTTTATTCAGGTACACCGCGGGTGAATACACCCACCACATATCATCCGTCGTAATAGAGAACCTAGTCACCTCACCATGCTGTGTAACAGTGAATCTGAGCTGGTCCCCGCCTTCAGTCTCCCCCTCCGGGAGATTTTCCGTCTTAACCTTCGAAAGAAGATATTCGATATATTTGATGGTCTCGACGGAGTTTAACAGGGTGTGCCGCTTCACGTCATCAGACGTGTTCATTTGATACTGCATCTCGCCCGATGATAAATCGATTTTCAGCGAATAGGATGATCTCCAATCCCAATCGGAATAATCGACCCGCAATTCATCGGCCCACAGGCTGTGTGTGAGCAGGATCATCGCGCAGCTTTGAACAAGGATTCTATTTATTCCATATCTCATACAGTTCTCCATCACTGCTGTTTCTCCGACCAATGCTTGGAGTGAACCGCCTCTCGCTAGTTTTCGGCCCTACAGAGGATGCGTTGTCCCGCCTGATCCCGGCGCGGGTTGGATGAGAAGCAATCATATTGAGGGTTTTCCTCTGCATAGGCTTCCTCCTGCCGTTTGTAGTCTATCACTTTCCATGAATTATTCTCCAAGTAAACAATGCAGTATCTCGTTGGAATGAATTTATTGTTTGCGTGGTATGAAACCACTGAATAATTCTTCTTTAAACTTCGACCTGCCATCGCTGGCTCAACATAGAAGATAAAATCATCGATGTCCGCATCCCTGAACTGATCGTTAAATTTGATGACAGCATCATCAAATCCGTTTTTAACCTCATCTGGATTACGGATTTCAAAGAAGCGCGATTCCATGACATTGAGAAAGGCTGCGAAATCATTATTTAACAATGACTCAACGAGCCCTCGAATTGGATTTATTATAGATTCGTTCCCGTAAATATTACCGGAACTCAGAACAGTATTGTCATCGTAGTGCTTGTTGCTTTCAGCAGGCTTTAAAACACATCCCGTGATGCTTAGCATTAAGGTTAAAATAATGTATTTCACTGTCATCCCATAGCTCTTAAACAAAAGGCTGGTAAGTGCGTCTTAAATCCTCCACTCGGAGGGTATGAAAAAACAAAGA
>JAFGVP010000141.1 GCA_016937945.1 Pontiellaceae bacterium
ACCACGCACCACGCGCTGTTTGTATAAACGTTGTGTACATATGCTTCGATCGGGGGACCCGGAGCATTCGCAAATAAAAAGGGGAATAACATCTGGGGGGATTATGAGTATTCAGGGATACAAAGTTCGGGCGTTTCGGGTTTGTTTACTTTGCGCGTTGTTTGTTTTCGGTGCAGCCGGACAGCGTTCTGTTGCCGATGATGAAGCCGATATTCGAGCACTTCTGGCGGATATTGATGCAAAGGTTGTGGCTCACGATGCTTCCGGTGTGATGGCACACTACAGCTCCGGTTTCTTTCACGCCGGAGAGGGCTACGACGTTCAATATGCGCGATGGACTGAGAATCTTCCGGAGGTTAGCAATTTTGTTTTCAACGTTGAATCCATTGAAATTGAGGGTGACTTTGCCACTGTAACTGGTGTTATCGATATTCTGCTGATTGATGGAGAATCATTTTCCATGCGGGAACCGAATGATGGAGACGATGGGCTGGGATGGCTGAAAAGGGAAGACGGAGCGTGGCATGTATTCGGCAACCAGAGCCGGGCGTCCGAGTTTTATGTTTCAACGATTAATTCTATCACGCATGGCGATAAGCATCTGCGTATTGTTTTTGATAGCGAATATGCTGTGTCCAATGTGGTGGTGAGCGGTTCCGGATTTGATAACCTTTCTCTTCAGTATGATTCCGGATGGGACGAGTACAGTGCCTGGCTGGCTCCGGATCCAGTACCTGCTGTGGGAACGGTATATACATTCGAAGTGGATTATACGGATGGCGTTCATGAAACCCTCCAGTATTCTCTGCAGTCCTGGCAGACCGCCGCTCCCGAGGTTTCAGTCATCTTCAGCAATGGTGTTCCTATATTTTCATGGAACGATATCCGTGATCAGGAACCGAATGTTGATGGGTACATGATTAAAGTCAGCGGGTCCGGAGTGGATTGGCGAATGTATGATATCCCGGCATCCCAAACCTCGTTGGTATTTAATGCGGATGGAGCCTTTTCCGGTTTGCTGAAGAGCAATGAGTACTACTGGATTGAGTTTTCCGTGTTCAACAGTCAAAACAACGATTATGTCGCAACGGTTACTGAATTCAATCTCGCAGGGACTCCGGTATCTGCCGTGTATCGGGTCTACGGAGGTTCGTCCTTTTCGACCTCGGATACGGGATACAATCCAGTCGCCTACGGATATGCCTACTTAGGAGAGGGCAATTCAACCGCGTCATTCAGCGGTTCGTATAATGTCTACATCATTAAGACAGCGGCAGGCACCCCGTTCCATCTGGATGCGGTTAAGGGTTCAAACGAGCAGTATATGCCGCAATTGAACGTTGGGACTATCTATTCCGGTAACGTGGATATTTCGGCATTATCCGCTGCTCAGGGTCCTCCGGACGAAGTTGGGCTCCGTGTCGGAGCAAGCGGTAACACCGGTTATTACGTTGTGGTTGCAACAGGAAAACAACTGGATTCGATTACGGTGTATTTATCGGATTCTCCGTTTGAAGAAACATCTTATAATCTGCTGGATTATCGTGGTTCATGGATTCCGGGCACGGTCTGGCTTTATTCAGGAAATGACTGGGATGGCGTGCCATCAGATGCACGGGTTGAACTCCTTTCGACGAATCAAAGTATCACCTGTTACACGGGTGGAGCCTCCGCAACCCCGTACACTCAAACAGTCATGGATTATGCATCGGCCAATGGCTCGGCCAATCCCGATGGTTCTTTCACCTCGTCAGACAGCTGGAGTGACTATTCCTCGACCGCTTCCGGCAGTTATAGTTTCTGGGGAGATTCGTATGGTGTTCTTGCCGATGGAGGGCTTGATTATGGAAGTACGATCGCGGTTGGGCAGACCAATCAGACTTCGGCACCATTTTATGAAGAAGGATCCTATCTGGGGGTGATTGAAGCTGCAGTAACCTTAATCGATGTTATTGATGTTACTGTTCCGTCGGACACCTATACCGACTGCCTGCACCTCCGGTTTAATCTTGGCGGATTTATGGTGTGGGACGAATGGTGGGCGCAGGGTGTTGGTGTCGTAAAACTGCAGGGCGTTTCCGGTGACGGAAGCGGCCGCCTGCGGGAGCTGGAATCGTATCATCTTCCCTTCTCCATTGATGATCTCGATGGGGATGAGCTGCCGGACTGGTGGGAAACGCAGTATTATAGCGGGGCGACCAACGCCCATCCGTCCGCCATCTGCGCCAACGGCGTCAACACCGTGCTGGATGCCTATGTCGCCGGATTTGATCCGACGGATCCGGCCGCGGGTTTTAATGTGGGGTTGATAACGAATGTGCCGAGCGGGTTTGTGCTCAATTGGGTTTCCGTTACGGACCGACTCTACAGTGTGTGGTGGTCCGGAAGTTTGACGAATGCCTTTGTGCCTCTATCGACGAACATTACCTATCCGCAGGAGAGCTATACGGATGCCGTTCATTCCGCTGAGACTCAGGGATATTACCGGCTGAAGGTTGAGGTGGAGTAGGCGTAATCCTGTCTGCTTCCTGACGTATTGACTCAGGCTTAATCCGCCAGAATCCCGACCATTTTTATGGTCATGAGAGGGGTACTCTTTTAGGGTACGCGCGTCTTTGATCGGTGTAGCGCCGTTTCGGGTTTGATTTGAATGCCGCTGACGAGTTGCCTCGGTATGTATCGCAACCGTCCCGGTTGCAGTGTCCTGAAATCGGTATGCTTATTTTAAATTGTGGAGGAAAAAATGGCGTTTGGATTTTTGGAAGAAGCGGAATTTGTCGGACTTTCGGCCGATTGGAGCAATATCCCGGTTGAACAGCAGCTGCTCATCAATAAGCTGATTGAAAACGGGCAGAAGCATCTGTTTTTGGACTGGGATGCTCCGGGTACGTCCGATGCGGAAAAGGCGGTGTTCCTGGACGCGCTGGCCAAGGTGGACGGCAACTATCCGGGCGGTCTGGCCGGTTATATTGCCAACAGCCGTACGTTGCTGGCCGAGGCCAGAGAAGGCCTGAATCCGTTTGAAGGGTTGACGCCGGAGCAGCCGGAAAAGGTGGACCTCACATCGTTTAGCGACGAGTTCGAGAAGTATGAGGCAATCGGTGCCGCAAAATTTGACAAGGTCGGTGTAGTCCTTGTGGCCGGCGGCCTGGGCGAACGTCTCGGCTATAACGGCATCAAGGTTGACATTGCGGTTGAAGTGCTCGAGGAAACGTCTTACCTGAAGCACTATGCCGATAACCTGCTGGCCATGCAGGCCGCCTCCGAGTCCAAACGTCCCGTGCCGTTCATCATCATGGTGTCTCAGGATACGGGTCCCAAGACGTTGGAATCGCTGGAGGCAAACAACTATTTCGGAATGCAGAAGGAGCAGGTCTATATTCTCAAGCAGGAGCTGGTTCCGGCGATTGCGGACAATGACGGTGCGCTGGCGCTTGATGGGAAATATCAGCTGGCCCTCAAACCGCATGGACATGGCGATATTCACATGCTGCTGCACACCAGCGGTGTTGCGGCCAAACTGGCGGGCGAGGGAATTGAATACCTGATGTTTATTCAGGACACCAACGGCCCGAGCTTTAATACGCTGCCGGCTGCGCTCGGCGTTTCCGTGGCCAATGGCTATGACTTTAACTCGCTGGCGATCAAGCGGCGCCCGGGCGAAGCCGTCGGCGGTCTGGCCCGGCTGGTTGGCGAAGGAAAAGAGTTCACGCTCAACGTCGAATATAACCAGCTTGATCCGCTGTTGCGCGCGACCATTAATCCCGAAGGCGATGTCGGCGACGAAACCGGCTATTCTCCCTTCCCCGGCAACTGCAACACGCTGATGATCAAGGTGGCGTCCTATGTGAAGATCCTTGAGGCGACGCAGGGCATTATCGCCGAGTTTGTGAATCCGAAATATAGTGACGAAACCAAAACGGCGTTCAAGAAGCCGACCCGCCTTGAAACCATGATGCAGGACCTGCCGAAGCTCTTCGGTGAATCCGAAAAGGTGGGCGTCACGATCTTTGACCGCATGTGGAGCTTCTCGCCGAACAAGAACAACATCGCCGACGCCGCCGCAAAATATGCATCCGGCGGTCCTGCGGATGCCAGCGCCACGGCAGAGAACGATTTTTACGGCGCCGGCCGCGCCCGTCTTAAGGCTGCCGGCATGCTCGTGGACGAAGGCGAAGAGATCCTGATCCTTGGTGTGCCGTTCACCGTTGGTCCGAAGGTGATCCTTCGTCCATCATTTGCCATGACTCTTGAAGAGGGGCGGCGCAAGGTCTCCGGCGGTTCCATCTCCGGGGATGCCACGTTGATCATTGATGGCGCGGATGTAACCCTTGAAAATGTTGAATTGTCCGGTCCTTCGGCGCTTGTGGTGAAAGCCTGTGCCGGAGCAAAGGTTACCGCGCGCGGAACGTTTGAAAACGAAGGTTATGAGCTGGTCACGCTGTCCGACGACGAACGATCCGCTGATAGCGACATTGAGGAATACATCAAGATTCGCGGTTATAAATTTAAAAACCGCGGCGCCGCCGTTTTCGAGTTCAACGAACCCGGCGAATATGTGGTAGAGCAGTAATCCCGTTTACAGGTAGATTTCAGGATTTTGTTTATTGCAGGCGAGCCGCCCGCGGTACGTATCGCCGCCGGCCCGGCGGCCTTGAAAATCCAAAGACCTATTAAACAATGGTATAAAAGATCGGGCGCGTGTTCGTGTGCGCCGGACCCGATTCTGTCACAAAGCGTTCAGGCACTGCGCCTGAGCGCTTATTTTGTATCCTACTTTATCAAATCCGGCGTTGCCAACCCAAGCATTTGATGATTATAATGTTCTAATCAGTGGCGGGCGTATGCAATGAAATTTCCTGTCCGTCGGCAAACAAACAGAGGAGCATGCAGATGAAATGGTCATTCGGGGCGGGTTTGTTGGTTTCAGTCGTTCTTTTATCCGGTTGCTGTCTGTTTATGGAAAAGCCTCCTAAGGTCGAGCAGTCGGCGCATGTCAGCCTGAAATACAGCACCGGCGTGCTGATTGACGATGTCTGGGTTCATCAGGAAGGTCAGCAGTTGGTGATAGACGGCGCGTTGCATCCGCGTTCATTTATGGAAAAAGAGGCCGGCCACGTTGACATCACAATCAAGGATGCGGACGGCAACCTGTTGAAACAGATATCTGTGGCGCCGGAATCGACGGTTTTTGAAAAGGAGACCGGCCGTGTTTCGGCGTTTTCAGTCTCGATTGATCTGGTGGTTTCTCCCGAAGCGCGTGTGATGCTTGAGGCGCATCCGGGGACTGCGGATGTATGCTCCGGCCTGTAGGATTATTTTTTAAAGGCAATCACCAGCAGGATAGCGATCACCACCAGCACGATGATGATCGAAAACATCTTGTTGCGTATTTCATCTTTCATCGGTCCGGCGGCCGGCATGCCGGGCTGGACCGCATCCTTCTTTTTGACAAAATCGACCGACGCGGCCGAGCCGTCGCGTCCTGTCCCGCATGACGGACAGTTTTCAAACTGATCCTTTACCGACGTATTACAGTTGCTGCAGTTCCACATGAAAAATCTCCCATTCCTCTATGGCCCGGAGAATAGTTCCTGCATGGGGGCCTGAAAAGCAGTTTTTGAAACTCCCGTAAGCCCCGCCATGTTACAGGTCCATTCTCTATCCATCCACCGATAATACCAATGGTTGTCGGGCCGAAGGTGGTAGTGTAGGGGATTACCCCGCATGCGTCCGGGTTGACAGAACTATGGAGATAACGCATCTTTTGTAGAAATTATTAAATTGCGATTCGCTTAGTACCGCGTGCAATTAAAACTTTTTTGTGGGGGATGTTTTGAAAAAGGAAATACTGGCGGTGTCTATCATATGGCTGTTGAATCTGGTTCAGGCGGAGACCTTGGTGACGGATTCGGGATCAGTCGTTGAGCCGATTACCGCGCTCGATGACGTCGAGCAGATCGTTCGTGATACACAGTGGCAGTTCTGGCGCATCGTTCCGCCCTCCATTGATGATCCGTTTTATCTTCATCCGGAGCCGCTGGTGCGTGCGGTGGACTGGCAAAGCAAGGCGTGGCCCAAACCGTTTCTCAAGCAGATGGTGGCAGAGCTGGGAACGGCGGGCGTCAGTAAATCAATCTATCCCTTTTATCGGCTGACGGTGATCGAAGAGCGTTGCGGCGATATCGTCTACTACAATGCCGAAAACCGCGAAGTCTGGCGGACCGCTGCTCCGAAAGATTACAATCCTTATCAGTTCGCCTTTCT
>JAFGVP010000142.1 GCA_016937945.1 Pontiellaceae bacterium
CAATCTCTTTACTGGTCCTCCAATATTGGGAGGAGTATCTGGGGTAATTAAATATTGGTTATTTCCTTCCGGACGAACACCTGTGAAGAGAGTTGGATTTGATCCAAAAGTAAAGTCAATGGTATCATCCCGATTGATATCAAAAAACTCTCTTTGTGCAGGCAACATTTCATAGCCCGACCCAAAGAGTAATGGACTCTCCGGTTTTTCGTAAACGATATCTGCAAATAATGAAACGCATATGCCGATGATCAGTATGACAGAGGGTTCCCTTTTTAGGTTCTTCATTCCGCCCCTCCGGTTTGGCGACGGAGGCGCCAAAAGTTGATTTCGTTTGTCGCAGTGACTATTAAGGCATTATTCGCTCCGAAGGTTTCAATGGAGCCTTCCTCTGTCCATGTTGATGAAAGTAGGTTTGTAGCGGATTCCAAAATCAGATGTGCCCCGGGGTCACACTCGAAAGAAAATAGAAATTCGTTGTTTGTGGGGCTGTGCTCCAGACCTGTAATGGCTGGAGGCAAGGGGACATCACCGCTTGTGAGTATGGAAACCCATTGGTTGGTCGGAGCTGGCCCGCCTATGAGCCCGCCGGAGTGAGTAATGAAAATTCGGTAATTTCCTGCCGTCGGAGCAGATATCGAGACCTGCTCTATATTGTTTCTGTCATCATATCCTGTGGTGGCCGGCGTGCTGCGAACAATGTAGGATTCGTTCGTCAAATCGGGGTTCAATACCCATGGATAGAAAATCTGCGACCCATCCTCATTTTCCACCCATAGGTCGAGATTGTTTACCAGCATGGGAAGGGGACTATCATCAATTCCATTGGGGGTACCTACCGGATCGCTCCATACGGCCGTAACTTTGAATGGCTCCCCGGTTAGTTGGATCGGCCACGAATTAGTCCCTCCGATTAGTAGTTCCAATTCTTTGATGTGTGAACCTCTTCCGTCCCTTGCATCTAGACTTAGATGCTCGGCCGCTGAGGCCACATTGAATATGCCCCAGCCAGTCACATAATCAGGACCATCATTCCATACGTCATCTGCTGTATGAATGGCCAGTGCTTTTAGGGTTGAATTGCGAAAAGCATCCGCTTCCGGGTCCAGATCGGGAAAGAGTTGAGTGCGATGCTGGAGAAGTAATCCAAACCCTCCTGAAACAGATGCTGCGGCAAAGCTTGTTCCCAAATTGTTTGTTGTATACCCGGATGAGCCGCTCGAAGGGCTTACGAGTCCAAAAGAACGGATGTCAGGATTGGCCTCCCCGACGGCCATAACATCAGGTTTAATCCGTCCGTCATCCGTTGGGCCGCATCCACTATAGTAGTGGAGTCTCAATGCCGCATTCGTTGTGTATCCAAGCTCTGCGAAGCCGCCGTTCGTATGATACACATCCTGTACTGCGCCAACAGTCAGGATATTCTTGGCTGTGCCCGGGGGGCGCAGTGAGTCGAACCCAATGTTGTCATCATCACCAACCGCCCAATCCACAACTGACAGTTGTGGATCGTATGTGGCTTGTTCCCATCGTCCCAGAACCACATTGAACCGAAAGTAATTGGTTGGTCCTCCCGGGCCTTCATAACGACCGTTGCCTGCTGCGGAAATCATTAGATGCCGCGGTGCCTGAGTTGCGAGAAAGTTGTCAAGTTGAGTACATCCGTTTCCAATATCCAAATCCTCAGTATACCTTCCACACTCATAATCTTCATGGTCTTGTTGTCCTCGAAACCAAACCCACCCGGGTGCATTACGGACATACTGAATGTCATTATGCCAATAACTTGCTATAAAGATCTCTTGCCATGCCGGATGAATTCCCCATGAATGATTGGAAACACGTACTCCCGGTACTCCTTGGCTTCCTGTGGACGCCTCTAAAATCTCCGCACTAAAGCCTTCAAGATTATGTGATTCTACTCTTGCTTCATATGCTACCCCTCGTGCGAAGTCACCAGTTCCGACAGATGGAAGGATAACCAGTTCTCCGGCCGCTGCTATTGTGCCGGCAACGGCATTGGCATGACTGCCGTAACTCGATAAGGGCTCAGCGTCTTTTTGAACCAAGCGCCCTGAATATTCCACATGATTGGTTGTTGCCAGACTATGTGTTTCCCACATTCCCAATACAATATTTGTGCCTGTAAGGTTGAACTCGGTACTGGAGGAAACCCATGTTGCTACATTCGTCGGCCAGAGACGGTCTGCCCCAATGCTGGCTGCCGCATAAAGATTAACATTATCTATCCAAATCGGGCGATCATCGACTTCACCTGCAAGAATGGGGGGGCATGTATCTGTGTTTTCCCAAATCTGGCCAGCATTATACTTTAATTTAAGTGCGTTAAGTTTACGTTGGATTTCGGGTTGTCTGGCCTTGGCTTCTTCAGTTAACCGGATCAGTTTTTCTTTTTCTCTTTTTGCAATGAGGACTCTACGGTCGTTCCGGTGTTCTGCTCCTGCAGGGACCAGCTCGCAAAGATAGGGTTGAATTTCTTTCAACCGTCGTTGCCATCGTAATGCTGCGGATTCCACTGGCTCCGAAATAAAACCGTCTGTCAATGTCTGCGGCATTATGCCTTTTTCGATCCATTCTTCAATTGTCGGAATCGCCATTTCCGGCATTCCCGCTTCGCGTTGGATTTGATTGAAATTCTCCAGTGACGCCACTGCGGTCTTATAGATCTCGAGTTGCTCGGAACTTTGAGCCTGAGAAAATGAGTAAATACACGACAATATTGCAGAACCAATAACCTTCCTTTTCATGGTGTCTCCCCTTGTTGCTTTACTCGCTGACCTTTGGCTGAAAATCTCCTATGCTGACTTAAATTCCGGAAACCGCGGAAAGTGTAAATATATAACCATAAACATCAAACACTTTCTTTTTGTTTTATGGTCAGCAAGTTGACTCAAATTAATGACATCGAAGCGTTCTGACCGATAGTGGCGGACTGGATTCGTTGACTCACAATAAATGACACCCTGAAAAGGGAGGATGAAGAAGATGAGTTGCGAATCGCGAAGCGAATATATCGCTGTACAGAAACGACGATACATAAACGCGGGGAAAGCTTATAAATCCAGACTGCTCGATGAGATCTGCGTCGTGTGCGGTTATGACCGCAAGTATGCCACAAAGCTGATGAATGGAAGCCTCAAGTCCTCCAGAGGAAAGCGTGGACGGAAATTCCCCCGAACAGACCAAGGTGCTGGAGAGGCTGTGGATTTGTTCCGGTCAGATGTGCTCGAAGCGTCTGAAACCGGCCCTTCTGTTATGGCTGGAACACTATGAAAAACACCATGGAGCGCTGACAGGCGAGTATCGGGAAAAACTGCTGATGATCAGCTCGGCCAGCATCGACCGGGTCCTCAAACCGTTCAAGGCGCAGGTGCGGCGATCATTGGAAATCGACGCGCGATACCGCCATCTGTATCGAAGCGCTCTGCGAATTCATTGCCAATCATCCGGCGACCCAGAACAGTACAGCCGCCAATATCCTGCTTAACGGAAGCCCGTTGGCGGAGGACAACAAGCTGAAGAGCGGACGCAACGAACTGGTGATCAGCACAACGGATGATGCCCCGCTCTTCTATGACGCGACATGGCACTATCTCAGCCACGAAAATCCGATCACGGCCGAAACCTGTGAGCTCGTGTCCATCACCCGTGCCTATTACCGCGTCGATTCCGCAACTGGAAAATTCAGCAAAGCCCCGATGGCCGAAGGCGAAATCCTTCACGCCGGAGAGACCATCCGCGTCGAACTCAAGTTGCATGCCGCACAGCAGCTGGAATATGTATTGGCTCAGGATTTCAAACCGGCCGGATTTGAATGCACCGATATATCCAGCGGCTACAGGAATGACGGCATACCGCACTATCGGGAACTGCACGATGAACGCGTGGACTGCTACATCACCCATGTTCCAAAGGGCGAATCATCCATCGTTTATGACCTGCGCGCAGAGCATGCCGGCAACGTATGCGCTATGCCGGCCAGAACCGAGCTGATGTATGCACCGGACCAGGCCGCCAACACCCGGGAACAACAGATCAAGGTGCAACGATGACGCTCCTGAAACAGGTAGTGGTTACTCTTGATCGTCGTAAAACGCATGGTTATGAGCTTCAGCAAAGCGCATCAGCTTTTCCACAATTTCAGGGTATTGCTCCATGACATTTTTCGTTTCGTACGCATCGTTTTTCAGATCAAACAGGGAAGCCTCGATGTTGCATGTAGTTGTTTTGCCAGGAATTCCGTCCTTGCCCAGCGTCTCAACATGACGGTAACCGTGGGGCAGGTGCAATTTCCACCGACCATCCACGCTGATAATTGCTTCCAGTTTGTTGCGGGTTGAAATGGCATAATATTCGTGTGGATTTTCTGCGCCGTCTCTACCGGTAATCAGCGGCCATACGTTTTTCCCGTCAATTTCATTCGCCGGAAGCGCGGCGCCGGTAAGAGCAGCCAGTGTCGGCAGCAGATCGATTGAGCAGATCGGGCGGTCAAACGTCGAGCCGCCTTTCAGTTTTTTCGGTAATTTCATGATCATGGCAGAGCGAACGCCGCCATCAAATCCGGTTGCCTTATGCTCCCGGAAAGGGGTGCATCCTGCATGATTGCCGTATTCAGCCCAGGGCCCGTTGTCAGAGGTTACAATCAGCACCGTATGGTCTTCCAGACCCTCATCGGCCAGTGTTTTCATGATCTGACCGATCGACCAGTCCAACTCCGTAATAACGTCGCCATAAAGTCCGCAACCGGATTTCCCTTCAAATTCATCGCTACAGAATAGGGGAACATGCGGCATGGAATGGGCAAGATAGAGAAAGAACGGAGCCTTATTGTTACGCTTAATAAAATCGACCGCATGCTCGGTCGCCCATTGGGTCAGGTGCTTCTGGTCTTCTTTGCTGACATCCTCCACTTTTATTTCGCCGTTGTCCCAGTATTGCAGGGGAAACTGTCCCCATCCTTCCGGATCTACAGGATGGTATTTCCACATATCGTTGGAATACATCAATCCGGCATGCTCATCAAAACCTCTGGCAAGGGGGCGCGTCTGGGGCGTATCGCCGCAGTGCCATTTCCCGAAATGTGCCGTGGCATACCCGTTCTTTTTAAACATTTCCGCCATCGTCATAAATTTCGGATCAAGCCCTTTTCCATGCGGACCGTGGGCCCCGAAAACCTTGGTCCGTCCCGGATAACAACCACTCATCAGTGCCGACCGGGATGCCGAGCAAATTGCCTGGGGAACATAGAATTGAGTAAACTGCACCCCCTCTGCAACCAGCTGTTCAACGTGGGGCGTCGCATAAGGCGGGTTTCCAAACGGGTGGAAATCCGCGTAGCCCGAGTCGTCCAGAAAGATAATGATTACGTTCAGGGGCTCAGAACTTTCCTGAGCCGGACTGCTGAGCGGAAAGAAGAGCAGAAAAAGCAGCACGAATGCCTGCCATTGAAATATGGATGTACGATTTATCTGCATACGTATTGGTTTCTTTTTGATTTATAGTTCCTGAAGGTTGCACCTATCAAATTCAGCCACCGGTCATAAGACCCAGGCTCGACCGTCTTATAATAAAAGGCGAAATACCATTCCTACGGAAGATCGCTTTTTCAGACCACTGTACAATGTAGGCATACCCCGAACCTGAATGCAAAGAATCAGTAAGGATTAAGCCTAAACCAGTTCCGGAAAAAGCAGGTAATACCAATGATTGATAGGTCTTTGGATTTTCAAGGTCGCCGGGCCGGCGGCGATACATAGCGACAGGTGATTGCGCGCAAGCAAGCAATCTTCGCCTGCAAAAAAATCCTGAAACCTAACTGTAAACGGTATAAATCAGGTACAGCGTTTTGCGCCCTTCAGTGCGGCTGCAACCACACCGCTGAAATCGACACCCCGGAATGGCTTTTGAATAAATCCGCTCAGACCGGACTTTTTCATATCCTCCAGATCTTCCGCTCGGGAGAATCCGGAGGAGACAATAACCGGCAGGTTCGGATATGTCTCGCGGAGGAGAAAAAAGCAGTCTCGCCCATTCATTTCGGGCATGATCATATCCAGCACCACCAGATCGATTTCGGATCCCTTTTCAGTGATAAGATCAATCGCCTGCCGCCCATTTTCCGCCAGCAGAACCTGATATCCGAATTCCTTCAGGAACGCTGCGCCCGTTGCGCGCATGATGGGTTCGTCATCTACCAGAAGAATAACGCCTTCTCCATGCACTGGTTCGGCCGGAGCCGGAAGTGCCGCGGCCACTTCTCTGGTCAACGGAAGCAGAATGTGAAAAACCGTTCCCTCGCCGAGTTCGCTGTATACCGAAATGGAGCCCCCGTGCTGAGAAACCGTTCCATACGCAGCAGCCAATCCCAGTCCTGTTCCCTTAACCGATTTGGTGGTAAAAAAGGGCTCAAAAATGCGACCTAGATTTTCAGGAGCAATGCCGGATCCTGTATCGCGAACGGCCACCTGCAGATAGGATCCCGCCTTGATAGACTGCCCTTCAGCCAAAGTCTGAGCATTGGAGACCTCTGTTAAACGAGTTGAAAAAACAATCGATCCGCCTTCTTCCATGGCCTGGGCGGCGTTGATTCCCAGATTCATGAACACACTCTGCAACTGGGCATTATCGCCAACAACCGTTGATGCCTCTGCCTCCAGTCTGCTTTCAATCCGGATGCGTTTATCGATCGTCTGCCTCAACAGAGCCTGAGTCTCTTCTATGACGTGATGTACATCGACAGGACTGGACGCTACAGGTTGCCGGCGGGCAAATGCCAGCAGTCTTCCCGTCAATCCTGCGGCGCGGCGCGCCGATTCTTCAATAATTCCGATAAACTCCGCAGCTTCGTCTTGAGGCGAGAGAATCTCTTTCAGCAGTTCGGCCCCGCCCATGATTCCCCCCAGCATGTTGTTGAGGTCGTGTGCCACGCCGCCGGCGAGCTGACCGATGGCATCCATCTTCTGGCTTTGCCTAAGCTGTTCCTGCAGGGCGTACTCTTCCGTTACGTCCCGGAAAACCATCACCACCCCGCAGATACAATCCTCATCGTCCCGGATCGGTGCACTTGAATCAGCAATCTGGTATTCCCGGCCGCTTTTCGAAATCAGGATGGTATGGTTGCTCAAGGCAACGATTTCATCTTTTTCCATCGCCTCTTCAACGGGATTTTTCTGGGGCTTCCGTGTATGGGCATTGACGATGTTGAACACCTCGGTCAGCTTCCGACCGACTGCATCCTCAAGGGACCATCCCGTCAGGCTTTCCGCCACAAGGTTCATGCCGATGATCCTGCATTCAACATCCGTAGATATGACGCCGTCGCCGATGGATTTAAGGGTAACGCGCAGGTTTTCTTTACTTTCCCTCACTGCTGTCCAAAACAGCAAATAGGTTAGGTTTGACCTGCTGATTTCTCTCGGGGAAAGAGTCTTTGATCGCTGTTTTTCAAAA
>JAFGVP010000143.1 GCA_016937945.1 Pontiellaceae bacterium
AAGTCATAGACACGGACCTACGACCTTTACAAAACCTACGACTCAATCCAGCTCCCGACAAGAGGTGCTCCGCGGAACGCTTACGTTCTTTCAGATCAGACACAACATCTTTCGTATCCATCACATGCAGCATCCGGTTGTGGATTGGCAGTTCTTTCAGATCAGACACAACCGCAATAGTACCAATCATCCCGGAACCATGGTTGTGGATTGGCAGTTCTTTCAGATCAGACACAACGGTGATGACGTTCAGTTTGTTGTTAACCGAGTTGTGGATTGGCAGTTCTTTCAGATCAGACACAACCTTCAGAATTTCATCATACGCGGTTTCATAGTTGTGGATTGGCAGTTCTTTCAGATCAGACACAACTCATAAAATCGGTTTCAAAGTCGTCGAAGGGTTGTGGATTGGCAGTTCTTTCAGATCAGACACAACTATACTTTAGGGCGTCCCCGTCCCCCGACAGTTGTGGATTGGCAGTTCTTTCAGATCAGACACAACTCACTGTCATGTTGCCATACACTGTGTAAGGTTGTGGATTGGCAGTTCTTTCAGATCAGACACAACTCCTCCACGAGATATTCCCGGAAGCCCACTGTTGTGGATTGGCAGTTCTTTCAGATCAGACACAACCCCAAGACGACGGGAAGCGCCCTGAGTTCCACTTACAGTTTTCTGTTTCTTCCCTGCTGACGGAACTGCTAACCTCCTTGAATTAATACTTTGATGCCTGCGGATTTCGTGCGGGAGGTATCGTGGCGGGGGAGCGGCTTATTAAAGGAGGGTTTATGCGGTTCAGATATGCGTTGGGGTTGTTGTTTGCCGGGGGTCTGGTTTGGTCGAATGGGGTCTTGGCCGAGGATTGGTGCCAGTGGCGTGGTCCGGCTTTTAACGGAAGCTCTCCGGAAACGGGTTTGCCGGCTTCGCTCGGAGAAGAGCAGCAGCTTTGGGTGACGGATCTTCCCGGTCCCGGGGAGGCGACGCCGGCTATCTGTGACGGTCTGGTTTATCTCTCGGGGTATGACGAAGTGAACAAGATCCTTTTCGTCATGCAGCTCGATGCCGCTACCGGCGCTGTACGATGGAAGAAGACCGTTGCATCGTTCCAGGAACTGCCCAGCCGGAACATTATTGCGTCTCCGTCACCGGTGGCGGATGAAAAGGGCGCAATCTTCATGTTTTCGACCGGGATTGTGGTTCGTTATTCCCGCGATGGCGAGGAACTGTGGCGAAAGAATCTGGTCGAGGAGTACGGTCCGTTTGCGGCCGGGTTTAGCTATAGCGCCAGCCCGTTGCTGTTTGACGGAACCCTTTACATCCCGGTTCTGCGCGGCGCCCAGCCTCCGAAGGAATCTTCCTACAGCGGCTCCATGGAGTCTTATCTCCTCGGTCTGGATTCCATGACCGGAGCGGTTCGGTTCAAGGTTGATCGACCGACCGATGCCGTAAGCGATTTCCGTGATTCCTATGGAACGCCGGTTCCTGCCCGGATTGATGGAGCGACGCAGATCATTATCTACGGGGCAAACTATATCACAGGGCACGATCCGAAGAGCGGCAAGGAACTTTGGCGCAACGGATACATGGACATGAAAATGAGCTGGGGGCGTATCTCGTCGACGCCGGTGGTGCAGGATCAGGTGATCTATTGCGCCTTTCCGATGGGCGAAAAGTTTTTTGCGAGGGATCTGACAAAGCTGGCCCATGGCGAAGACGGTGCGTTGTGGGTCTATGATGACGATGCCAGCGATGTCCCTTCCCCGACGATCTGGAAGGGCTATGCCTACTTTCTGGAAGAGAAACGCAAGCAGCTGGTCTGCGTGGATATGAAAACCGGTGAACTGCAGTGGAGCGGACGACTGGAAAAGGGCGATACGTTCTATGCCTCGCCGACTGCAGCGGATGACAAGCTATACATCGTAAACCGCAAAGGATTTGTCTCGGTCGTGGCGGCCGATCCGTCTGAATTCCGGATTCTCAGCACGCGCGCCTTCGATGAGAATCCGTCGGACTCGACCATTTCCGTTGCGGACGGAAAGCTGTTTCTCCGGACCGCCGGCCATCTGTACTGCTTCGGGAAATAGACCGGCTTCTTTGGGCGAATGGCGTTTGCCAAACGTCCGTGGATTATCCATTGTTCCTGCCCTTCATGAAAAACGGAACACACAGATTGGAGCTGATGGCGCCGGCGGGTTCGTATGAATCGTTGTCTGCGGCGATCCGGTCCGGCGCCGATTCGGTCTATTTCGGCGTCGATAAACTGAACATGCGTTCGCGTGCGGCCAGCCCGTTTACGCTGGCGGATCTGCGGCGTATTGCGCGGATCTGTCGTTGGTGCGGGGTAAAGTCCTATCTGGCGCTGAATGTGATCGTTTATGACAACGAGCTGGCGTCAATTTCCGAAATCTGCGATGCCGCTAAAGCCGCCGGGATTGATGCGGTTATTGCCGCGGATATTGCGGCCATTGAATATGCGCGGTCCATCGGACTTGAGGTGCATATTTCGGTGCAGGCCAATATTTCGAATATCGGGGCCGTCCGGTTTTATGCCCGTTATGCCGATGTGATGGTGCTGGCGCGGGAGCTCGACATTGAGCAGATTCAGACGATTGCGGATGCCATCCGCAATGAGGATATTCGCGGGCCGAAGGGCGAACTGATACAGATTGAACTCTTTGCTCACGGTGCGTTATGCGTTGCGATTTCCGGCAAATGCTACATGAGCCTCGGCTGCTACAACCAGTCGGCCAATCGCGGGGCCTGTTTCCAGAACTGCCGGCGGGCGTATCGGCTCGTCGATGTTGAAACCGGCGATGAGCTGGAGGTGCAAAACCGCTATATCATGTCGCCGAAGGATCTCTGCACCATCCAGTATCTGGATCGGCTGGCCGGCGCCGGCGTTTCGGTATTCAAGCTCGAAGGGCGTGCGCGCACGGCGCAGTATGTGAGCACGGTGACATCCGCCTATCGGACGGCACTCAATGCCGTGGAGAAGGGTTCGTACGATCCGAAAGATTTTGACCCGCTGGAGGCCGGATTGGCGGAGGTGTTTAATCGGGGTTTCTGGGACGGCGGCTATTATCTTGGAAACAAAATGGGCAAGTGGGCGGGATCCGGCCATTCGCAGGCCACGCGGAAGCGCATTCAGCTGGGCGTGGTGTCCAACTATTTCAGCAGGATCGGTGTTGTTGAGTTTACCCTGTGGCAGCAGGAACTGCTTCCCGGCAGTGAAATCCTGATCGAGGGGCCTACGACCGGCGCCATTGAAACGGTCTGCGATGTGCTGCGCGTCGGTGGACAGCCTGCCGAAAAAGCGGTCAAGGGCGATAAGGTCACCTTTGCGCTTCCCGCCAAAGCCCGCCGTCAGGACAAGGTTTTTCTTCTCGCTCCGGTCGGCGAATAGCGGTTGATTATTCTTTGTTTTTTGGCGGAATCAGGGGGCGCAGGCGGGGCATGAATTCGCCGACCTGACCGAAGAGCGGTTGTCCGATCCCGAGCCGCCAGAGCAGCCGTGCGGTGGAAATGGGTTCAATTTCGCGTACTTCGCTGAACTGCGGCAGCATGATGGCGCCGGCAACGGCGCGGGCCAGCCCGGACACCACAAAGACGACCGGCAGCGAGGAGAGCAGGGAGATGTGAACCAATCCCAGGTTGATTTCTGTCGGCGCGTGTTCGGCAATCCACGCACCGATCAGCATGCCGCCGATCACGGAAAAGCACCCGTTCAGCAGGCTGTAGTAACTCATGGCGCGGGCCCGGCGGGTTTGCGGGACGGAATCATAGATAAAATTGGATGCGGCGAGATTGAAGCCGGACCAGGTTGCGCCGGACACCATCTGCACGAACAGCAGGAAAAGATAGTTGTCGGAAAAAACCCAGAGGACGGGAAGGATCGGGAGAAGACAGCCGGTTGCCATCAGGACCGATCGGTTGCCGTGGCGGTCGCCGATCGATCCCCACCAGCGCACAAAAAGGGTCTGGGAACTCAGAAATACCAGCATGTTGAAGGTGTAGGCCAGATAGGACCAGTGGAGATCGCGCAGCATGTAGACGGAAAAGAAGGGGCCGGCAATATTGGTCGTGCCGTTCATCAGGGCGACGGCAATCGTAAACTTGGTAAAGTTTGATTTGCGGTAGCCCCTCAGGAAGTCCCAAAATGAAAAGGAGTCTTCGAACTGTTGGTTTTCGAGGGGCGCGTCGTAGTGAAGCCGCATGAAAATCAGGCTGGTGAATCGTGCCAGCGAGGCAATGCCGAAGGCGAACCCGAAGCCGACTGCCGTGAGTCCGATATTTTTCCATCCGTTGGTGATGATACCGGCAAGCATCAGCGACGAGGTCATGAAATACATGGCGATCCGGGTGCGGTTGGAAAAGTAGCGGCCGCGCTCCTCCGGTGTAACCACATCGCCCATCATGCTCATCCACGGCGGTGCCGAGAGGCCGGAAAAGAAAAAGTAGACGGCGACGCAGGCAATCAGAAGGGCCATGGAGGCCGAGGGAATGAGCAGAGGCAGGGCGAAAAGGGGAATCAGAGCGGCCGACTGTACGGTCATCCCTGCGAGAATAACCGGCTTGCGACGACCGATTCGGTCGAGCAGAACGGCCCCCGCGAGCTGGGCGGCGGCAGTGATCAATACCGGTCCGGTTCCGATGAAGGCCATGACCAGATTGCCGGCACCGAGAAACAGGGCGAACGGAGCGATATACGATTCGCCGAGACCCCACATAATCGACCAGAGGCTGCCCTCCCAGATCGCGAGGGTCTTGGTCCGGTGTTTCTGTTCTGCGATATCAGGACTTGCCGGCCGGGTCAGGCGGGCGATGGACTGGAAAAAATGTTTCATATCAGTCAGCTACATACGTCCGGCCATCATCGATGGCAATCTTCAATTCATCCAGTCTGCGGGTGATGAGGAAATCGTGGAAAATCTGGATGAGACCCTGTCTTGCGAGGGCGCTCTGATAGACTTTCGGGGTGTGATCGGGGCCGAACAGAGCGTGGGCCGTCTGGCGGATAATCCTGTTCATGGGTTCGGGCGGCAGTGCCTTGAGGTCGAACCCGGGGTCTCCGATGGCGGCGCGAAAGGGAATCAGTAGGTTGGTGATGATTGCATCGGCTCGCGAGGTTCCGACAAGTGCGGTCGGCCTGCACGAATTCTTCCAGCTGATATGCGTATTCCAGAATGTATCAGGTAGGTTTAGGAGCAACGTTTCGTCGCGGATCAGTCCCTGCATCGTGAAGGCGTAGCAGGCGGCCGCCATCATGCGCCGGACCGGATGGTTGGCCGGACGGATGCCGGCCAGGTTCCATTCCGAGCGATCCATGCCGGATTCTTTCAGATCCTCGCTTTGCCGCCACCATATATCCCAGAGGTGCCGGATAAAGTGCCGGCTTTCGGACGGCCAATGCGGCGGAACATCCCGGGGCAGCAACCCTGAAATGCCGAGCAGGATGGCATAGGCCTCATCGTGATTTTCGCACAGGGCAATCAGGCGGGATTGCGGGAGGATGGTCGCCAGTTTACGGAAAACCGTTTTATTCTGCTTATAACCGAGCGCAGTCATCAATTCCTCCCAGAGAACCTGCTCCGTCTCCTTCGACTGGAGGGCCAATGTCAGCCGTTCGGCCTTCAGGCGTAACCGTTCTTCTCCGGCGCTTTCGAGCAGTTGGATTTTCCGGTCGGGATGGAGTTCTTTCAGGGGAAAGGTGCCGGAGGGAACTGAATAGGGATAGGCGGCAGGATCAATGTTTTCGAACGAGAAGAGTGGGTCGGCCTTCAGGATCTGCTGGAGGGGAATCTGTGCCAGCCCCGGAATTTCCTGACCCTGAAAATAGACAATGTGAAAGCGGACATGGGCGTAGCGGGGATCGTTTGCATGACCGTGCAGGTTCCATGAGCCTGCATGAATGTGGATTTCAAGATCGCCGCTCACGCGCCGGCGCTCCTTGCCGATGCGCAGGACCGCATTGAGGAAATCGGGGCCGGCCTCGAGATTCCAGTCGCCCGGATGCTCAACTTCAACCGGTTCCCCTTCCGTTGTTTTCAGACCAACCGGACGATGGCGCGCATCCGCCCAGAGGCATTGCAGGTGTCGCTCTCGGTAGGGGAAAACGGTGAATGGGGAGGCGTATTCCTGAATTCGTCCGGAATGGCCGTCCGATCGGTAGAACGCAGATCGAGGGAAATATTCCTTCATTCGTTTAGGAATCGCACACATGAGATTGAGGGTAAGGTTGATCTGTCTGGATTGCAAATAGTAACACAGACTTGATATGAATAATTTAAAACCGGGGCGGAAATATAGAATGAAATTCGCGAGGTTTGTTGTATTCAGCCGGGGGCCGGCACGGTATGTTTCCCCTCCACCAAGATTCCGGGGGTAGGAATATGATCATTCGTTTAGCCTTTTTGTTGCTGTTTCTGAGTTCTTTCAGCTACGGAGCCGCTGTTCTTTATGTTTCTCCGGCCGGGGCGCATGTTCCTCCATTTTCGGACTGGGCGACGGCATTCACGAATATTCAGTCAGCGGTGAATAGCGCGTCCGCCGGGGATTCCATCGTGGTATCCGACGGGACTTATCTGCTGGATTCTGAAATTACCGTCAACCGGTCGGTACGGATTCAGAGCGTTAACGGGCCGGCGTCAACGATTATCGATGGTCAGGGCCAGACGCGCTGCTTCAATCTGACTTCCGGCGGCAGCCTGATCGGAGGCTTTACGATCCGTAACGGATACACAACGGAGTCCGGCGGCGGGATCCTGTGTGTAAACGCAACGGCTGTGGTGAGCAATTGTGTGGTTACGGGAAACCACGCGCTGCACGGTGGCGGAATTCACGGCGGATCAGCCTACCGTTGCTCCGTCCTGAATAATGAGGCATCCCGTGTTGGCGGCGGTGTTCATACTACCCGGATTTATGATTCGCTGGTCTGCAGCAACTGGTATGGCTGGCTGATGTATCCGGAATGGATGGGCGGCGAGCCGACCGGGGGGGGCGGCATGTACGAGGCAATCGCCGTGAATTGTACGCTGGTTGGAAACCGGAGTTCCGGTGCCGACTACATGTGGTATTACAAGGGCAGCGGGGCATCGGAGTCGACCCTTATCAATTGCGTGATCGATGACAATCTGGGCATCGGATATGTTTTCGGGCCGGACTTCGAGGTGGTTCTAAGCACCAATGAATACAACCTGTTTAGCTGCGTGGTTTCCAACTCCTGTTCGCCGGACCTTACGGCCGGTGTGAATGGCAATATTACGGATCAGCCTCTGCTGACAGCCGGTTTCCGGTTGTCGTCCAATTCGCCGTGTGTCAACTGGGGTAATACGGCATATGTATCGGGAGCAGCGGATCTGGACGGAAGTCCTCGGGTGATCGAAACCTATGTCGATATGGGATGTTATGAATTTCAGGCCATTCTCGGTCTGGATGATGCGGACGGCGACGGACTGCCGGATGCTTGGGAGCAGCTTCATTTCAGCGGCAATGCCGACCCGGCAATGGATGGCGACGGCGACGGTCAAACGAACGGGGATGAATTCATTGCCGATACCCTGCCGATGGATTCCGGATCCTTTTTTGCGATTACCAATTTGGGGTTGTCCGGCGCATTTTTTGTGGAGTGGCCGAGTGTGACCGGTCGTTATTATTCGGTCTGGTGGAGCACCAATCTGCTGGACGGATTTGAACTGCTGCAGGCTGGCCTGACGTATCCAGAAGGAAGCTATACGGATTCGGTGCATGATGCTGCAAATCAGGTGTTTTACCGGGTGAAGGTTGCGTTGACGCCGTGGCAGGATCTTTCCATGGACGGTATGGTGCGGGTTCCTTCCGGCACGAACCATGTGTTTGATCCGGACTTCGGCGAGAATATTCTGGTGGTAGATGCGCCGTTTTATATGGATGCCGCTGAGGTGACGTATGGTGAATGGGTGGAGGTTTATGACTGGGCCGTGGCGAATGGTTATCATTTTACCACCAACACGGCTTCGGGGCAGACGACGGACCATCCCGTGGTATGGGTGAACTGGTTTGATTGTGCCAAATGGTGCAATGCCCGCAGTGAAAGGTCCGGTAAAACGCCGTGTTATTCGGTTTCAAACGCGGTATATCGATCGGGCGACTACGAGGCTGAAACGGATTACAGTGCAGACGGATTCCGCATGCCGACGCTTGTCGAATGGGAATATGCGGCCCGCGGCGGATACAGCGCCTATCGCTATCCCTGGGGAGACTCGATCACCACAAACGACGCCAGCTATCTTCTGACCCATTCAACCACCGCCGGAACCTATGCGCCCAATGCATACGGCCTTTATGATATGGTCGGCAATGTCTGGGAATGGTGCGACGATGTTACGGAGGTCGGTAAACGCGCGCGTTCCAGCGGGGGATACGACTCGACCGCTTCCTATCTGCGGATCGGAATTCATCGCGCCGGGCCGTCACAGGGCGCCACGGGGAATGCGTGGAGCACGCTTGGATTCCGGGCCGTCTGCAGACCGCAGGGGTAATGCGGAACGGCAGGCGTTTCCCTCCGGGTTGATGTTTTTGATCGCCCGCTGTTAAACGACGTCAAAATCAACGCCTTTGAGTTGCATCATTTCGGTTGAACCGGCGAAACGCTTCTGTAGTATCGCGCTCCCATGAAAAAGATACAGGCAGATCGGTTGTTGAAGGCGCTCGTCGATGGCGAGAGTGACTATCGTGTTTTGGCGGAACGCAGCGGCGTGGAACCCTCCGGGCTGGTAGCGCATTCCGAGGTGATCGACCGGGCCGTTCAGCTGATGCGCGGGTTCTACAAATATGGTCATGAAAACATGAAGCCGGCCGGCCTCCCGCCTCCGCCGAATCCCTATCTTGATAAGCAGAAGGGAATTGATGGGCAGGCCCCGGAGTATTATGCCTTTGAGGCGGTTCAGCGCAACGGAATGGATCGCGAGCGCAGTATCTGGACCTGCGGCCAGCTGGGGCTGGATGCCGAGGTCGCTGAAGCAGCGGTTGATAATGTCTGCATGCCGTGGCGAGAAGCCAACGGATGGAAGACCTATGCACGCGAAGAAGGGGGCAAGTTTGTTCTGATGGACAAGCCTCCGGTAAAGCTCAAGCGTCATCTGGACCGCATGATGACCGAACTTTGCGATGCCTGATTCCGCTCGTCGTTCGACGGGACCGGTGGTTTGCCTCCTGCTTTGACCTATTGCTGATTTCTTCTTCCGGCTGCTCCTTTCTTCTTGAGAGCCGGATCGTGTCGCGTCTTTGCGAACACGATTTTTATTTCACAAAAAAAGGATGTAAAAACGGTCTTAAAATCGCGATTTTCTGATGTTTTTTCAGAAGGGGCCAGGTTTCCTGAATAACTGGCACTTTTGGTGCGTATACGAAGCCTACTAGCTTTAACGAGGTACACCATGAAAAAACTGCTCATTACTCTATCAGTCCTGTTAATCGGCGTTCGCGTTCTGGCCGGAGCGGTCGGACTTCCCAAGGAGCGGATTGCCCTGCCGGCGGTTTCCGGAAGTCATCTGGTCTGTATCTGGGATGAGACCGCAAACGCCTGGCTGCAGGACTTTGAAGCATATGATCACGCCGGGTCATATTCGTTCCAGCTTCCGTCCTGGGGACAGTGGTACTGGATCGGCCTATGGGATGAAGACCAGGGAGCGTATGTCTTTGGAAAATGGATCGGACACTTTATCGCCGAATAGATTTCTCTCTCCGCCTGAATGAAAACGCGGCATCGTCATGGTGCCGCGTTTTTTTTTTAGGACTTGCGCCCGCCTTCCACCAGCAGCCGGTGCGATAGAACCGCAAGGCTGGAGGCCAGCTCTTCGCGCTGCAGGATCACATTCTCCGGCACAACCAACGTGGTTGGCGTAAAATTCCAGATGGCCCGGATGCCGCCTTCAATCATCATGTCGGCCACTTTCTGGGCTACGGACGCGGTAACGGTCAGAACGCCGAGCTGGACATGCATGCGCTTGGCTAGCGCCGGCATTTTTTTGATGTCCATGATCGGTCTTCCATGCACCTTGGTGCCGATGATATCGGGGTTACTGTCAAACGCCGCAACAATTTTCATGCCGTGCTGTTCGAATCCCTGATAACCCAGCAGGGCGCGTCCCAGATTGCCTACACCCACCAGAAATGCATCGCTGGTATTGGACCAGCCGAGAAAATCTTCAATGGCTGAAATAATCTCGTCCATCGGGAAGCCCAGTCGGGGGCGACCGACCGCTCCGGTAATGGCAAGGTCCTTGCGCACAACAATCGGATCGAGTCCCAGTTCGCGTGCAACGACGGCACCGGACGCATATTCCTCGCCCTGTTCCTTCATCTTCCGAAGAAGACGAAGGTAGAGCGGTAACCGCTTGAGGGTGGGTACGCCAGCGGTTCTTTGTTCCATTCGGCTCATAAGAAAATCTCCAGTAATCGGGCGAGTCTAGCAGGATGTATCGATAATCGTCAATCGAATCAGGGATTCAACCCTGAAGCGACGGGCTTTTTTCCTGTAGGTCGTTCAACTGTTTTTTGGCCACCCGCGGCGCCGATATGGTCCCGGGCCCCGCCAGACAGCCGCCTGCGCAGGACATGACTTCGACAAAGTTGCCCGGGCAGCTCTTCGTGGCCCATGTGCGCATCTGCACCATGGTTTTCCAGTCAATGCCGTCCACCTGAATCGGCTGCAGGGCCGCGTTGCCCGGAGCAACCACCTTGACGGCCTCGGTGACGCCGCCGCTGGCCGCAAAACCGCGCCCCTCTCGATGGGCCGTTGCTGTGATCGGTGTTTCTTCGCATTCCAGAACATCAATGGCGGCACCCACCAGCATGGCGCCCAGCTCCTCGAAGGTGAGCACATAATCAACGTCAGGATTGCGGGCGGCTTCTCTGCGCTTTGCCAGACAGGGGCCGATGAACACGGTGATGGCCGCCGGATTCTTTTCCCGAACGTCGGCGGCGGTGTAGGCCATCGGCGTGGGCGTGTCAGAGACAAACGGCGCCATTTCCGGCAGATGTTTGTCCACGGATTCAATATAGGCCGGGCAGCAGGAGGTCGTCATGAAGCGTTCTCCTTCGGCAATCTTTTCAGCCCATTCAGCGCCTTCGTGAAGCGCGGTTTTATCAGCACCTTCAGCGACTTCGACGACATCGCTGAAGCCCAGCTGTTTCAGGGCTGTGAAGAGCTGGGGCAGGGTGCCGGGCAGCTGTCCGGCGATGGACGGAGCGAGCATGGCGACCGCCTTGCCCGTGCGGGTGGCATTCAGGACGTCCACCATCTGGGAGAGGTCGGTAATGGCGGCAAAGGGGCATTCGCGCAGGCACTTTCCGCAATAGATGCACTTTTCGTGATCAATTACTTCGCGCCCCGTATTTTCATCCTTGGTGATGGCGCCGACGGGACAGGCCTCTTCGCAGGGAATCGGAATCCGGATAATCGCATGATATGGACACGCCTTCATGCAGAGGCCGCAGTTCACGCATTTTTCCGGATTAAGTCGGGCCTGCCCCTTATAGAACTCAATGGCATCTTTCGGGCAGACGCTCTCGCAGGAGCGCGCCAGACAACCGCGGCAGGCGTCGGTAGCGCGGTAGCGCGTTGTCACGCAGGCGCTGCAGGCCACATCGATCACGGTCAGCAACGGCTCCACCGGTTTTTCACGGGCGAGAGCTTCTTCATAGTAATCACTCACCGGTTTCAGTTCATCGGTTTCGCTTTCCACGCCGAATCCCAGTGCCGCCATGCAGCGATACTTCAATACGGCGCGGTCTTTGTAGATACAGCAGCGCGATGCTTCGCCGCCCTTGGGCCGCATCTGCAGCGGAATCCGGTTCAGGGTGTCGTTCGGTTCCTCGGTAAAAAAGGCACGGGCCGTGCGGATCAGGATTTCTTTTCGCAGTCGGTTGGCTTTGTTGTCATGCATGGCTTAGTCCTCCTCCGGCATGAGATCACGAACCTTGTCGAGAACCTTCATCAGGGTTGCATCGGCGATAATGTGATCATCCACCTTGACGAACGGCGCCTTGCCATGGGCTTCGCTTCCACACAGGCCCAGACAGTGCGCGCCGGAAATTTCGACGTGCTCGGCGGTAACGGGGTCGAGGACCTCGTCGAATGTCAGCAGGTGGGCGCCTCCCATCAGGTAACAGGTCGTGCCCGTGCAGATGGATACGTTGATCTTTTTCATATGAACTCCAGGTTAACTTCCTTGAAATAGCGATCTTCCAGTGCCGTTGCGATGCGCCGCATCAGGCTGCGCCGGATTTCCAGTTCCACCGGAAGGTTTGGATCCTGATGCGCGTGGTTGATGCGGGTACCGATCAGCAGGTGAATGACATCCGAATCCAGCAGCCGGTCCCTCAGCAGGGTTGCGGCATTTTCCGATGCCCGCGCGGAGCTTCCTTCCAGCTGTCTGAGTGTTTCGGTCAGCGTCAGAATGCCTTCCGTAATCAGGTCAATGCCCTCCATCGTGGAGATCGGCGGGAGCGAGGAGCGCTTGAAACGAAACAGATCGGTATGAATATCCCGCCCCAGCTCGCGCGCCACGATATCCGCCGTGGTGCCGCCGCTGACAATCCGGGTCCCGTCGAACGACCGGATACGCTCGGCAAAATCGGCATCGCGGTTGTCGGCAAACGGCGGTCCCGAGGCCAGCAGGGTCCGGCGCGGCGTCCGGAAATAGATGACCCCGCAGGAAATATCATCATAGGCCTTGCGGTCCGGCTCTTTCTGAAGGGCCGTGCGCGTGACCAGCCGCGCCAGATTCCGGGCGCTGATCTGCGGCTCCGCCTGAACCCGGTTGGCCACATAGTCGGCGCATCCGGTAATTCGCCAGCCCAGCGGGTAGCCGGCGGTTCCCATGCCGGATTCTGTGACGCCGTCGCTGAAAAAGACGATGCGGTCCTCGGGCTGTATATGAAAGCGGTAGACGCGCAGTTTGCGGTAGTCGTTGCGGGCGCTGTCATATTCACAGGCCGGAACCTTCACCTGCTGCCCGCCGCGCAGCAGGATAAACGGCGGGTTGCCCTGTTCGACAATCTGGACGCTTCCATCCGGCCGGCAGTCCACGACCGTGAAGGTGGCGTAGGCGATCCGGCGCACCTGACAGACAGGCAGGGCATCCATGATCACCTTGGCATAATGCGTGAAATCGGTGTCCGTTTCCGCAAATTTCATGGCCATGCGCGCCGTCATGTTGGCCAGAATATTGGCTTTCACGCCGCTGCCGAGTCCATCGGCCAGCACGGCGATCAGGCGCTGCTCGCTGCTGTCCTTGTTCACCATGAACGCATCGCCGAGCGTATTTTCGCTCGCCTTGCGAATCTGGTGGAACTCAACCTCTGTAAATAAGCTTTTCATCTTTTTTATCCAGATTAGCGGGATTCATAATCTGTGAAATCTGCGTAATCTGTGGACTCATTTTTTAGTTTCCATAGTGGTGTCTGCATAATCTTCGGCGATGGAGCGGAGCAGAATTTCGGTGTCGGCCATATGTTCGCCCAGCTTGCAGGCGATCTCCTGCACTGTAACCATGTTCTTTTCAATGACCTCGCGGGCCTTCTTTGCAATGAGTTCGCGCCGGATTTCGGTCTGCGTGACATCGAGAATAATGCCGCCGATGGTTTTGCCGCTTTCAATGGGAAACAGCGTGACGTTCAGCAACCGGTTTTCGTTGCGCAGGTTGTCGGAATGGAATTCCCGGCCGGTGCGGTTAACCTCTTCAAACAGGTTGGCGAAGGGCAGGATCTTGCGCAGATCGGCGCCCTCGAGACCGGGCCGGGCTTCGTAGCCGAGCAGCGTGTCCTTGCCGGCGGTCCGCGCAAAGTTTTCGTTGCACTCGATAATCCGGAGGTTTTCATCCACGATCACGACGCCCGACGGCATGCAGCGCAGCAGGGCATTGGCTTTTTTCTGGGCCAGCTTGCGCAGGTGCGACAGACACATGGCCGGCTCGGCTTTCTGGGTCAGCAGGGCTTCGGCAAAATTACGGCAGGTTTCGTAGCCGCATCCACCGCAGTTGAGCTCATCTTCGCGAACGCGCTTGCCGACGCGCCGGAGCGCTTCGCGAATGAGCTCTTGCTGATGGATGTTTTCCGCCGGAACCGCCGCCGTGAATTCAAAGCGTACCGCTTCGGCCGGTTCGTTTACCGGCAGCCCCTTATCCGCCCGCCGCCGTACTGCCAGCTCGCTGGCCAGGATGGGCTTGCTGGTATTCTGTTGCGGGCCGCCGACGCAGCCGCCGGGGCAGGCCAGAGCTTCGAAAAATACCGGAACATCGAGTGTGCCCACATCCAGATCTTCAAGGGTTTTAACAATCGTATCCATCCCGCTCGCGGCAATCAGTTCAACATTCTGCAGGGCATAGTTATCCAGCGTGCGGTTCATGCCGCCGGCAATGGGATAGAGCGCTCCGTGGGCCGCCGCATGCGGTTCCAGCGCCGCCGGCTCGGTCTGTGCCGGATTCACCTGCGCCTCTTCAAGCCACTGGGTCAGGTCGCGGAATGTCAGCGCCAGATCCGTATCACCGACCTCCTCATCGCATTCGCATTTCTTGGCAATGCACGGCCCGAAAAATATAACGGCGGTATCCGCGCCGAAATCCTGTTTGAGCATGCGTGCATGCGTCTGCATCGGACTGAGCATCGGGGTCAGGTTTTCGGCAAACTGCGGGGCATATTTGCGGATGTGATCGACAACCACCGGGCAGGCCGTCGAAATATGCAGTCCGGCGCGGCTGTGCTGCAGGCTGGTCGCCAGCGCATGGGTCACCGCTTCCGCACCAAGCGCCGTTTCGCTGACTGCGTGAAATCCGAGTTTCTTCAGGGCGCCGGCCAGTTGTTCAATGGTGAGATCCGGCCATTCGCTGGCAAAAGAGGGCGCGATTGATGCGACGGTGCGCGGTGCACGCTGCATGAGGCTCTTGGCGCGATTACGATCGTTCCGTACCTTTTTGGCGCCGGCGGGGCAGGTGTGAACGCAGATTCCGCATGCAATGCAGCGATCTGCAATGACCGTGGCGCGGCCGTTTTCAATCTTGATCGCCTTGACCGGGCAGCGCCGGACGCACTTGTAGCAGTCGCGGCAGTCGATGCTCTCTGTGTAGATTGGATATTGTCGGTTCATGGGTTACCTCTGTGACGAATGGCTGGTGGAAAGATGTTCACGGGCGCCTATTGCCCAATGCCCCCTCTTCTACATTCGAAAAGTAATACTCCAGCAGATCGAACAGGGTGCCGGTGTCGACTTCGTGGTAGAGGTGTCCGTTGATTTCAATGTTGGGCCCCCGTCCGCATTCCCCCCGGCATCGGCATCCCGAAAACCGGACCTGCGCGGCAATGCGGTTGGCGTGCAGATAGTTCTCAATCTCCTCGAGATGCTCGCGGTTTCCACGCGCAAAGCAGGAGCTGCCCATGCAGATCATGATTGAATTTTCCATAGTTTCTCTCCGGTTCATGCCGCGAAAGGATGTCAAACTATCGATATGAGTCAATCGATAAAAAAATATTTATTAGAGGGTTGCGCGGTCGAAACGGCTCGGATATACAAGGTCGCTCAATTCGATATTTGCGCATCGAATAAAAAACAAAATTTTAAATAAACCCCGAAAAACGGGGGAATAAATAACCAGGAGCAAAGGAATAATGACTGACACACAGACAAATCAGTTGGAAGCCATGATTGACCGGGTAAAGAAAGCCCAGCAGGAATATGCCACCTTCCCGCAGGAAAAGGTGGACGCAATTTTCCGCTCGGCAGCCATTGCGGCCAACGTGGCACGTATCGACCTCGCGAAGAAGGCCGTGGCCGAAACCGGAATGGGCATCGTGGAAGACAAGGTCACGAAAAACCACTTTGCATCCGAATACATCTACAACAAATACAAGTGCATGAAGACCTGCGGCGTGCTGGAGCGCGATGAAACCTTCGGGATCACCAAGATTGCCGAGCCGATCGGAATTATTGCCGGGGTTGTGCCGACCACCAACCCGACCTCTACGGCCATCTTCAAGGCGCTGATTTCGCTCAAGACCCGTAACGGCATTATTTTCTCCCCGCATCCGCGTGCCAAGAACTGCACGGCTGAAGCGGCGATGATTGTCCGCAAAGCGGCCGAAGCCGCCGGCGCGCCGGTCGGACTGATCGAATGCATCGAAGAGCCGTCCGTGGCACAGAGTAATGCGCTGATGAGCCATCCGGATATCGCCCTCATTCTTGCTACCGGCGGACCGGGTATGGTGAAGGCGGCGTATTCCAGCGGGAAGCCGGCTCTCGGGGTGGGGGCTGGTAACACGCCGGCGATCATCGACGAAACCGCCTGTATCAAAACGGCCGTCAACAGCATCCTGATTTCCAAGACCTTTGATAACGGCGTGATCTGCGCATCCGAGCAGAGCGTAATCGTTGTGGACGGAATCTACGAAGAGGTGAAGGACGAGTTTAAGAAGCGCGGCGCCACGCTGCTCACTGCAGCGCAGAAGAAAAAGGTCGGCGAAACCATCATGGTGGATGGTCACCTGAATGCCAAAATCGTGGGGCAGCCTGCAGCGAAGATTGCTGAATTGGCCGGCGTTAAGGTCAAGGCCGATACCAAAGTGCTGATCGGTGAAGCTACCGAGATCGGACCGGAAGAGCCCTTCTCTTATGAAAAACTCAGCCCGGTGCTCGGATTGTATAAAGCGTCGGATTTTGCCGACGCCCTGACGAAGGCCGAAGCGCTGGTGGCTGCCGGCGGTATCGGGCACACCTCCGTGCTCTATACGGATCCGCGCAACACCGACCGCATCACCGATTTCGGTGCCATGATGAAGACGGGCCGTATTCTGGTGAATACCCCGAGTTCGCAGGGTGCCATCGGCGACCTCTACAACTTTAAACTCGAACCTTCTCTCACGCTCGGCTGCGGCAGCTGGGGCGGAAACAGTGTCAGCGAAAACGTAGGAGTGAAACATCTGATGAACGTCAAGACCGTGGCGGAACGCCGGGAAAACATGCTGTGGTACAACATTCCGAAAAACGTTTACTTCAAGTATGGCTGTCTCCCGATCGCTCTGCAGGATCTGGCCGGAAGCAAGCGCGCCATGATTGTGACCGACAAGCCGCTGATGGATCTGGGCATGGTTGAAAAGGTGACGGTTGCGCTCGACGCCGTCGGAATCGACTATGAAGTCTTCTACGATGTGAAGCCCGATCCGGATCTGAGCACGGTCAAGGCCGGTCTCAAGCTGATGAACGGCTACAAGCCCGACGTCATCATCGCTCTGGGCGGCGGCTCTCCGATGGATGCGGCCAAGATCATGTGGCTGATGTATGAAAGCCCGGAAACCAAGTTTGAAGACCTGGCGATGCGCTTCATGGATATCAAGAAGCGGATCTGCACCTTCCCGGAACTCGGCAAGAAGGCCAAGATGGTCTGTATCCCGACCACCAGCGGTACCGGTTCTGAAGTGACCCCGTTTGCGGTGGTGACCGACGATGCCACCGGCGCGAAGTATCCGATTGCCGACTATGCCCTGACGCCCGACATGGCGATCTGCGACCCGGAATTCGTGATGGGTATGCCGAAATCGCTGACGGCGTTCGGTGGGATAGATGCCGTAACGCACGCCCTCGAAGCGATGGTCAGCGTGGTCAGCACCGAGTTCACCAACCCGCAGGCGCTCGAAGCGCTCCGTCTGCTCTTCAAGTATCTGCCGGAATCCTATGAGACCGCCGACCGCAAGGCGCGTGAAAAGGTGCACTATGCCGCGACACTCGCCGGGATGGCGTTTGCCAATGCCTTCCTGGGGATCTGCCACAGTATGGCGCACAAGCTTGGCGCGGCGTATCACCTGCCGCACGGAATGGCCAACGCGCTGCTGATCAACGAAGTGATCAAGTTTAACGCAACGGACAATCCGATCAAGCAGGCGGCCTTCTCTCAGTACAGCTGGCCGACCGCCAAGGAACGTTATGCCCGCGTGGCGGACTATCTTGGACTCGGCGGCACTACCAATGATGAAAAGGTGAAGCTGCTGATCAAGGCGATCGATGAACTCAAGGCAAAGCTCGGCATTCCGAAGACCATTCGCGAAGCCGGTGTTGATGAAAAGGCATTCTATGCAAACCTTGACCAGCTGGCCGAGAATGCGTTCGACGATCAGTGCACCGGCGCCAACCCGCGCTACCCGCTGATCAGCGAGCTGAAGGAACTCTACATCAAGGCCTACGAAGGCAAATAGGAATCTCTCCTCAAGGACCGGGGCATGTGCCATGCCCTGATCTCCTGAGCCTCGCCCCGGATGATTCCGGGGCGGGGTTTTTTGTGTGGCCGGCCGGGGTCCGGTGCGTTGCGCATTTTCATGATTTCAATTCCGGCGAGTAGCTCATAGGTTTGATTCCTCAACAATGGATGCGGAGGCTGATTCAATGGAACGTTGGTTACGATATGCATGCATCGCACTTTGTTTAGGCCTAACCGCCTGCTCCCACCTGGATGCGGGAGATTCCGATGACCCGGCGCCGGCGCAAAACTATACCATCGGACTGATCGGGGATTCGACCGTGGCAGCCACCTACGGTTGGGGTCCGGCGTTTATGGGTCGCTGCAACGCTCGGTTGACGGTGCTGAACTATGCAAAAAACGGCGCCACCCTGGAGTCGCTTTCGGACAATCTTGATGAGCTGCTGACGCTCCATCCCGATTATGTGCTGATTCAGTTCGGCCACAACGACCAGAAAAAATATGGCACCGAGGAATACCGCGAACGGCTGAAATCCTATGTCGATCGCATTAAAGCCGCCGGAGGCCTCCCGATCATTCAGAGCTCGGTAACGCGTCGTAATTTTGGCGAAGACGGAAAAATCGCCCCCCGAACTGAGATGAAAGCGGGCGTGCCGCTCAAGGCCGATCTGCCGACCTTTTCCAAAATCGCCCGAGCCGTGGCGGAGCAGGAAGATGTTCCGTTCATCGATCTCTACCATATCAGCGTGGCCCACCATAACCGGATCGGGCCGGAAGCGAGCGCAGCCTATAACTTTAACGGAACGGATACCACGCACTTCAGTCCCGAAGGTGCCACCGCCATCGCGGAGCTGGTGATTGCCGAACTCCGGGTCGCAGTTCCCGAGCTGAGTCCCGGCCTGAATCCCTTATCCGATTAAGGCGTTTTATTCCGTATCTTCGATAATGGTTTGAGGATGTTTTTTGGTGTAGAAACGGCATTTCCGCATTGCCTCGTCCGGGCGGTTGTCCTAGTTTTCGCGACCCGCCATTCTTGAATCCGGCACCGTCCGGATGATGGAATTTTCTTGGCGGATTTCCGACTGGAAACACAAAGAGGAAAGATGATGTCGACGGAAAAAGCATGGACAGGATTTGAGGGCGAAGCCTGGCGCAAGCAGGTGGATGTCCGGGACTTTATCCAAAGCAACTATACGCCTTATGACGGCGATGAATCCTTTCTCGCGCCGCCGACGGGAGCCACGAAGGAGCTCTGGCAATCGGTTTCCGACCTGATGAAGCAGGAGCGGGAAAAGGGCGTGCTCGATGCCGATACCGATGTGCCGGCCTCCATCGTTTCCCACGGGCCGGGATACATCAACCGCTCGCTTGAAAAGATTGTCGGCCTGCAGACCGATCAGCCTCTGAAACGCGCGATCATGCCGAACGGCGGTCGCCGCATGGTGGAGGTGGGGCTGGAGGCCTATGGCTACCATTTTGATGACCCGCTGAACGATTTTTACCGGAAGCATCGAAAGACCCACAACGATGGCGTTTTTGATGCCTATACGCCCGAAATGCGCGCCGCACGTTCGGCCGGTATCGTGACCGGCCTGCCGGATGCCTACGGCCGCGGCCGGATTATCGGCGATTACCGCCGGGTTGCCCTATACGGCGTTGATCGACTGATTCAGGACCGGGCCGCTCAGAAGGGCCGGAGCGATCTTGCGGCCATGACCGAGGAAACCATCCGTGCCCGCGAAGAGTTTTCCGAGCAGCTTCGCGCGCTTCAGGAACTGAAGGTTATGGGCGAATCCTATGGCTGCGATCTGTCGCGACCGGCTGAAAACGCGCAGGAGGCTATTCAGTGGACCTATCTGGCCTATCTTGCTGCGACCAAGGAGCAGAACGGGGCGGCGATGTCGTTGGGCCGTGTCTCGACCTTTCTTGATATTTACATCGAACGCGATCTCGCTGAGGGGGCCATGACCGAAACTGATGCTCAGGAGCTGGTCGATCACTTTGTCATGAAGCTGCGCATAATCCGCTTTCTGCGCACGCCGGCCTATGACGAACTTTTTTCCGGCGATCCGACCTGGGTGACCGAGGCGATCGGCGGTGTCGGGCTCGACGGCCGGCCGCTCTGCACCCGCAGCAGCATGCGGTTTCTGCATACGGTCTACAATCTCGGTCCGGCGCCGGAGCCGAACCTGACCGTGCTCTGGTCTGAAAAACTTCCGGAAAACTTCAAGAAGTTCTGTGCGAAGGTATCGATCGATACCAGCACGATTCAGTATGAGAGCGATGACCTGATGCGGCCTAAATTCGGCGATGACTACGGCATCGCCTGCTGTGTTTCGGCCATGCCGATCGGCAAGCAGATGCAGTTTTTCGGGGCGCGCTGTAATCTGGCCAAGGCGTTGCTTTATGCGATTAACGGCGGCATTGATGATATGACCGGCGAGCAGGTCGGGCCCGATCTGGGGCGGATCACCGCCGATGTGCTGGATTATGATCAGGTGATGCAGAAGTTTCGGCTCATGCAGTCGTGGCTGGCAGGGCTTTATCTCAACACGCTGAATGTCATTCATTACATGCATGACAAATATGCCTACGAACGCCTGCAGATGGCTCTGCACGATGCGGAAGTTCATCGTACGCTGGCCGGCGGCATTGCCGGATTGTCAGTCGTGACCGATTCCTTTGCCGCGATGAAATATGCAAAGGTTCGCGTTATTCGCAACAGAGCCGGACTGGCCACCGATTTTGAGATTGCCGGCGATTATCCGGCCTTCGGGAATAACGATGATCGCGCGGATGCGATTGCCTGCGACCTGGTTCGCGGTTTCATGGCCGAATTGCGTAAGCACAAGACCTATCGCAGTGCCCTGCCGACGATGTCCATCCTGACGATTACTTCCAATGTGGTGTATGGGAAAAAAACCGGCAACACGCCGGACGGCCGCAAGGCCGGCGAGCCGTTTGCGCCGGGAGCGAATCCGATGCATGGCCGCGATGTCCGGGGCTCTATTGCATCGATGGCCTCGGTCGCCAAGCTGCCGTACGACGATGCCGAAGACGGAATATCCTACACATTCTCCATCGTGCCGAAGGCGCTGGGAAAAACGCCGGAAATGCGCGTCAGTAATCTGGTGAGCCTGCTGGACGGCTACTTTCTGGAAAGCGGGCAGCATATCAATGTGAATGTCTTCGATCGCGAAATGCTAGAAGACGCCATGGAGCACCCGGAGCTTTACCCGCAGCTGACCATTCGGGTTTCGGGATATGCCGTCAACTTTACGCGCCTCACCCACGAACAGCAGCTCGATGTCATTAACCGCACCTTCCACCACCGGATGTAATTGGATCGGGAATCGCCACGAAAAACACAAAGAGTCTCGAAATAGAAGAGCCGTTTTGTGTGGCTTCTTGTGTTTTTTGTGGCAAAAAAATGACGAATGAATTGCGAAGTAGCCAGAGAAGAGCGGGGCCGGATCGGTTCCTACGAAAGCTGCGGTACGCTGGACGGGCCGGGGCTGCGTTTCGTTGTGTTTTTGCAGGGATGTCCGCTCCGGTGCCTTTACTGCCATAATCCGGAATCATGGGAATTCAGTGGCGGCGAGGAGGTCACGGCAGGCGAGGTGTTTGAGGAGATCCGGAAATACCGGAACTTTATGCGCACCTCGGGCGGCGGCGTCACCTTTTCCGGCGGCGAACCGCTGGCTCGCCCGGCTTTTCTTGAGGCGTTGCTGACGCTCTGTAAAGCGGAGGGAATTCATACGGTGGTGGATACCAGCGGATTTACGCATCTGACCGACACCGTTCAGCGCATCGTGGAACTCACCGATCTGTTTCTGCTGGATGTCAAATGCGTCGATTCCAACATGCATCAGATTATTACCGGCGAGTCCAACGCGCCGACGCTTGCATTCGCGGAATATCTGGCCTCGGTGAACAAGCCCATGTGGATGCGCTATGTGATTGTTCCGCCTCTCAATGACCGGATGTATTTTCTCCGCAAGCTGGCCAAATGGGCTGCCGGACTGGGAAATGTGCAAAAGGTCGAGTTGCTGCCTTTTCATAAAATGGGTGAATTCAAGTGGAAGAAATACGGTGTGCCATACCGCCTTTCCGAAACCCGCGAGCCGGAACCCGAAGAGGTGGAACATTTTTCGGAGGTCTTCCGTTCCGCCGGCCTGACCGTCGGATAGGTTCCGGTTTTTCGCACTGCACGGTTGCGCCGCCGTGGGTTCTCCATAAGAATGCGCGCTTTATGGAAATCATCGATCATATCCGCAACCTGCCGGCGCTGGCGCCGGAGGAGATTCATGTCTGGGGCGTGCATGTGCCGGATATGCTCGATCGCCTGGATCGCCTGCTCCTTGTCCTGAATGAGCACGAGCGCGAGAAAGCCGCCCGCTTCCGGCGCGAATCCGACCGGTTGTCGTCGATTGCGGCGCGCGGCGCACTGCGTGTCCTGCTGGGCGGTTATGCCGGCATTCCGGCATCCGAAATCCGGTTTACCTATTCCGAAAACGGAAAGCCTTTCCTCGTGCCGCAGACGTCCCGCCTTCCTTGCCCGGAGGGACATGGCAGGCGGGACGCCTGCGATACGCAAGAGCGCCGGAAGGATGCCGGAGGTACAATTGCGTTCAATGTTTCCCACTCAGGCGACTGGGTCGTGATTGCGATCGGGCGCGACCGTGAAATCGGGGTTGACATTGAAGCGATCAAGCCGGAGATGGATGTCAGGGCGATTGCGAAACGATATTTTCTTCCGGCAGAGTGTGCCGAAATTTCGGCGTCTGAAAACCCCGGGCCGCTTTTTTTTCAGCGGTGGGCCCGCAAGGAGGCATTTGTGAAAGCCAGCGGATCGACACTTTTCAGTGAACTGAACCGGACGCCGGTTCCCCTGGAAGATGGTGCCGAGCGGAATGGCTGGTTTTTTCATTATCTCGAAGCCGGTTCGCGGCATGCCTCCGCCGTGGTCACAGATAGGCCGCTCAAGGCCATGCCCTGCTATGATTTTACGAAGATGGCGTGGGATGGAATGGAATAATATGCGGATAGGAAACGAGCGAATATGATGACCCTGACGACGCCGGCGCTTTTATTTCCTGCGATCTCCCTGCTGTTGCTGGCCTATACCAATCGCTTTCTGACGGTTGCCCAGGTAATCCGCCAGTTGCGGGCCCTTGAACGAAATGCATATGAGCAGCAGAACGGAAAGAAGCAGCTGATCAGTCTGAAAAAACGGGTCGTGATTATTAAACGTATGCAGTTGTTTGGCGTCATCAGTTTTCTGCTCTGCACGCTGTCCATGTTTGCCCTGTTTATTCAGCAGGAGCTGGCCGGGGAGGTTCTTTTCGGAGTGAGCCTTCTGCTCCTCTCGGCGTCCCTGCTGCTTTCCCTGTATGAGGTTGCGCTCTCGACGCAGGCGCTGAATCTTGCGGTCGCAGATCTGGAGCAGAAGTGAGTCGAAGGCGGTTCAGGTTTTGAATTTTGATGATAGGGATCTAGCGGAGTTGATATGGGTGAATTGAAAAATACTTTTTCGTGGTCGTTCAGTGCGGCCGAGGATTTTGAGCAGTGCCGGCGCCGGCGCTACTGGAGCAAATATGGCATGTGGGGCGGCTGGGGACGTAATGCATCGCCGGAACAGAAGGCCGCCTATCGCCTGTGCAAAATGGATAACCGCTGGGGCCTGATGGGGCAGGCGGCGGAAAACGCCATCATGTGGGTCCTCAAACAGCACCAGCAGGGCGTTCCGGTTGATGCCACAGCCGGTTGGGAGCAGGTGGCTCGGCCGTTCCTGACCCGAAAATGGAATGAATCCAGTGAAGGCAGCTGGCGCCATTCCCCCAAGCAGTTCTGCTGTCTGCGGGAGCACTATTACAAGACGATGGACGACGAAAACGCCGCAAAACGACAGGTGGCGGCGCAGGTTCAGAACTGCATCGAAAATTTTATCGACAAGGTTCTGCCGCGTATCGGATCCATTTCTCCCGGCCAAGAATTCCGGATTGCCACGCCGGAGCAGGGCGGCGATGTGGAACATTTTTTCTATGAAGGCGTAAAAATCTACTCCATCCCCGACTATGCTTATACGATCGGTGATGAAGTGCATATCCACGACTGGAAAGCCGGCAAGATCAAGGCCGAACAGCACCGGCTCCAGCTTTCGCTTTATGCGCTTTGGGCGATCGTCAAACATGGCGCCACGCTGGATAAAATCTTCCTCTATGTGGAATATCTCAACGAAGGACAGGTGCTCCCTTTTCAGCTGACGGAGGAGGACATGGAGGAAACCCAGTCCCTAATGAGTGATTCCGTCGGCGAAATGACCGAATATCTCGTCGATTGCGATCGCGATAAAAACGAGCCGCTGCCGAAAGAGGAGTGGGAGTTAACCTTTGATCCGGCCAACTGCGGGCAGTGCAATTTCTATGAATTTTGCCGGCCCGAGCTGGAACGATTGCGGTAGATATATTTTTTCTGATTTTTCCCGTTGACCGAATCAGGGGTTCTCTATACATTCCCCACCTCTTCGACGCCATATAGCGTTGGATACAACTGAATTTAAAGCGCAGCCATAGCTCAATTGGATAGAGCACCTGACTACGAATCAGGAGGTTTCAGGTTCGACTCCTGATGGCTGCG
>JAFGVP010000144.1 GCA_016937945.1 Pontiellaceae bacterium
ATCTCTCCTTAGGTTAAGTTTTGTTTGGTCACAAAAATCTAACCTGAGATCCCCTTCTTTTTAATTCTATTTTGGACACGAGTGAGTGATATTGTACTATATCCGTTGTTGGTTCTCTGTTTATCCCGCCTTTTTAACGATTGTGTATGCCGAAAAATAGCCCGTTCGGATGGGCGAAGACATGATGTTGCTGAAAAAGGCTGGAATTATTGCCGGTTCAGCTCCGCACAGTTTGAATTTCCCAACGGGTTGCCGGTCTTCGTTCAATATCATCAGGTCATTGCCAACGGGGGAGGTTCACCTCTGGAATTCATAAATACAATGATATCATTCCAGTATGCGGTTTTCTTAATCACGCGAACAAAATACGGGATTTCTCGCAGCCTGCGAACGTGTTTATAAATTCGTCCCGTAAAAATAATGGCAAAGATGAGCCTATGGGGTACCTTTCCTCCCATGCGATTCACAAAGATTTTTCTATGCATCATGCTGCTGTTTGTTTCGGCGGCCGGCGCGCAGGCGTCTGATCGTCTGCTGAACCGGCTCACGCCGATACAGGGAAAAGCGGTTTACGATTATGCCAATGTCATCTCGGCCTCGGACGAGCAGCAGATCGAGGCTCTGGCCGCAGAGCTCCGGCAAAAGGCGTCCGGCGCATCCATCGTGGTCGTCATGCTGCCGTCGCTGGAAGGTGGTGAGATTGATGATTTCACCAACCGGCTCTTTGAAAAATGGGGTGTTGGACTGAAAGGCAAGGATAACGGCCTGATGTTTCTGGCTTCGATGAAGGATCGTAAAATGCGCATCGAAGTCGGTTACGGGCTCGAAGGCGCGATTCCGGATTCTGTGGCAGGCCGCATCCGGCGCGATGTGATTACACCCTATTTCAAGGCCGGAAATCCGGGGCAGGGAGTTTTGGCCGGCGTCGTGGTGCTCGCGAATGAAATTGCGGATGAATATCATGTCGAGCTTACGGGCGCCGTCACCCGTACAGCGCACCGTCCTACACGGGAATCGAACGATGGCGGCGGCAGTCCGATCCTGCTGATTCTCTTCCTCCTTTTCTTTATTCCGTTTGCGATTCGCCATCCGTTCCTCGCGATGCTTCTGCTTAGCGGCGGAAACAGCACCCATCGGTCCGGTGGCGGTTTTGGAGGCGGCGGCTTCGGCGGTTTCGGCGGCGGAATGTCCGGCGGCGGCGGATCGAGCGGCGGCTGGTAGATATTTGATTGGGAGTAGTGCAATATGACACCTGAAAAACTGGTAGAAGAACTTAAAACAGCCTGTCCGGACGGATTGCGGTCGGTCATTCTGTATGGCTCGGCAGCAGCCGGCGACCATGCGGGAAAACATTCCGATTACAATGTGCTGGTGGTAACCCGCGATCTGGGACTGCAAACGCTCGACGCCATATCCAGAACCGCCATGAAGTGGTCCGGCGCCGGCAATCCGTCCCCGCTTATGTTTACCGAAGAGCGGCTGAAGCAGGCGACGGATGTATTTCCGGTTGAACTGCTCGACATCCGGGAGTGTCACCGGGTGCTTTATGGCGACAATTTGGTGGAGGGGCTGGAAATTGACACGTCCAACCTGCGTCTGCAGATTGAGCACGAACTGCGGGGTAAACTGATTCAGTTGCGGCAGCATTACATGCTGACCGGATCAAAACCGAAAGCGGTCGCGGAGCTGATGGTTCAATCGCTTTCCACGTTTCTGGTGCTCTTCCGGGCGGCGCTTCGATTGTTTGAGCAGGATGTACCCCGCAAAAAGATGGATGCGCTGGAAAAACTGGCAACGCATCTCGATTTCGAGGTGTCGGTCTTCAAAACCGTGCGGCAGCTCAAGGATGGTCTGCTCAAAGCGAAGGACCTTCCGGTGGCGGAATTGTTCGGAAACTATTTAAAAACCATAGAGTGCGTCATCGATGCCGTTGACGCCTATATTCGAAAAGGAGAACAGGCATGAAAAAGGGTTGCTTGATATCGTTGGTTGCCGGAGGCGTGATCCTCCTGCTGGTTGTCTCGCTGGCGGGCTTTGTTGGCGGAAAATATAACGGTTTTGTCCAGATGGAAGAGCAGACGGACCAGGCGTGGGCCAATGTGGAAACCGTGCTGCAGCGCCGGTTTGACCTGATTCCGAATCTCGTGAATACGGTGAAAGGTTATGCCAGCCACGAAAAGGAACTGCTTGAAGAAGTCACGCGGCTGCGCAGCCAGTGGGGCGAAGCCAAGGCTGCCGGAAACGATGCGCAGAGCCTGCAGTCCGCCGGAATGCTGGAAAGCGCACTCGGCCGTCTGATGGTCGTGGTGGAAAACTATCCTGAACTGAAGGCCAACCAGAATTTCATGGCCTTGCAGGAAGAGCTCTCCGGCACGGAAAACCGGATTTCCGTGGAGCGCCGGCGCTATAACGAAACCGTTGCCGCCTATAATGTCAGCATCCGGAAGTGGCCGGGAAACATACTGGCCGGAATGATGGGCTTCGAACGCAGGGAGCCGTTTGAAGCGGCGCCGGAGGCGGCAACCGCCCCGAAGGTTGAATTCTAGGATTCAAACCCTGATGCATGAAAGCGGTTCGTATGTGGGCCGTTTTTTTGTTTTGGAATACCGGGGAAAAAGTTGAATGATGCATCCTGTGCTAAATAGGAGAACAGGATGAATCATGGGATGGGGTGTTTGGCGGTCACGGTTTTTTCGGGAATGCTTATCTGGAATGCCCGGGCGCAGATGGAGGATTATCGCAATCCGGCGCTTGATTTTGAGACACGAGCCGCGGATCTGGTGGGCCGGATGTCGCTGGAAGAGATGATTTCCCAGCTGGGTAACGGCGCCCCCGGCATTGAGCGCCTCGGCATCAAGCCGTATGACTGGTGGAACGAAGGGCTGCACGGCGTCGCACGCGCCGGCGTTGCTACTGTATTTCCGCAGGCGATCGGCATGGCGGCGAGCTTTGATCCCGATACGATGTATGAGGTGGCCTGCGTGATCAGCGATGAAGCGCGCGCCAAGTATAACGAAGCCCAGCGCAGCGGGAATTACGGGCGCTATTTCGGCCTGACCTACTGGTCGCCCAACATTAACATTTTCCGCGACCCGCGGTGGGGTCGCGGCCATGAAACCTATGGCGAGGACCCCTACCTCACCGGCCGGATGGGCATGGAGTTTGTTCGCGGCCTGCAGGGCGACGATCCGAAATATCTGAAGCTTGTGGCGACCGCCAAGCACTATGCCGTGCATAACGGGCCCGAAAAGGACCGCCATCATTTTAATGCCGTTCCCAGTGCCCGCGATCTGTGGGAAACCTATCTGCCCGCCTTCCATGATCTGGTCGTGGATGCAAAGGTGTATTCCGTGATGGGCGCCTATAACCGCGTCGACAGCGAATCGGCATCGGCCAGCTGGATGCTGCTGGAGGATATCCTGCGCCGGCGCTGGAATTTTGAGGGCTATGTGGTTTCGGACTGCGGCGCCATTCGCGATATTTTCGCCAACCATAAAATCGTGAATGATGCATCGGAGGCGGCAGCGGTCGGGGTCCGGCGCGGCTGCGATCTCAACTGCGGCGGAGTTTACCAGAGCGCCCTGATGGAGGCTGTGGAAAAGGGCTATATCGACGAAAGCGAAATCGTGCTGGCTGCCTATCGACTGATGCTTGCGCGCATGAAGCTCGGCATGTTTGATCCGCCGGAGTCCGTTCCCTATGCCGCAATTCCCTATTCCGTCGTCGACTCGCCGGAACATGACGAACTCGCACTGGAAATGGCCCGCAAGTCGATGACGCTGCTGAAAAACAACGGGCTGCTGCCGCTGGATAAAACAACGATCAAAACCATCGCCGTTGTCGGACCCAACGCCGACAGTGTTCCGGTTTTGCGCGGCAACTATAACGGCGACGCTTCGCATCCGGTGACGATCCTTGAAGGAATCAGGCAGGCCGTCGGCGATGAAGTGTCCGTATTTTATGCGCCGGGCTGCCCGCTGGCCGACGGCGTCGGAAACGAAAACCTTCCCATCGTCGATTCCGCCTGCCTGTATGCCTCCGACGAATCGGGCCGGCGTGTGCATGGCCTGAAGGGTGAATATTTCCTCGGCACGGAACTCAAAGGCAAACCGGTGCTGACGCGCATCGATCCGGAAATCAAAATGAACTTCGGCCGCACGTCACCGACCACAACCGCGATTGCGCAGGGCATTCTTTCCCCCGATCAGGAGGTTCCTGCGGACAACTTTTCCATTCGCTGGACCGGCCAGCTCATTCCGCCCGCCAGCGGAACCTATACACTGGGCATGGTTTCAGACGATGGCTGCCGGCTCTATCTGGACGGAAAGAAAATCGTCGACGACTGGACGACCCACGGCATGCAGGCCTGTACGGCGGAAACAGTCCTTGAAAAGGGAAGGCGTTACGACATCACGCTCGAATATTTTGAAGGCAGCAAGGATGCCGGCGTTCACTTTGTATGGGAGCTGCCCAGATCCGAAAACGATGAAAAAGCCGCGAGCCGGGAAATGCTCGATCAGGTACAGATGGCGGACGTTGCCATCTTTGTGGGAGGACTCACGGCTGACATTGAAGGCGAGGAAATGAGTCTGGAGACCAAGGGATTTGACCATGGCGACCGCTCGCTGATTGAGCTGCCGGACACGCAGCTCGAAACCCTGCGGGCGATGCTGCAGACCGGAACGCCGGTGGTCTACGTCCAGCTGGCCGGCAGCGCGATTGCCCTAAGCGGTCTCGAAAACGAGCTGCCCGCCATTCTGATGGGCTGGTATCCCGGACAACGCGGCGGAAACGCCGTGGCCGATGTGCTCTTCGGCGGGTATAATCCCGCCGGCCGTTTACCGGTCACCTTCTATCGCTCTACCGATGATCTCGGCGATTTCACGGATTATGCCATGGCCGGCGGGCCGGGAAAAACCTACCGCTATTTCAAGGGGGAGCCGCTCTATCCTTTCGGCCATGGGCTCAGCTATACCGCCTTTGAATATTCCAATCTGCAGATTGGGCCTAATGAAACCGGTCCGGAGGGTGAGATCACGGTGCGCGTCGATATTGAAAACACTGGCGGCTGCGCCGGTGAAGAGGTCGTGCAGCTCTACGTGCACGATGTGGAATCCGACCGGATCATGCCGATGAAGCAACTGCGCGGGTTTAAGCGTATTGCTCTGGAAAAGGGCGAGAAAACGACGGTCACCTTTACGCTCAGCGCGCTGAATGACCTGCGCTATTACGATGCGGTTTCGCAGCAGTATGCCGTTGAACCCGGCGATTTTGAAATCCAGGTCGGCGCCTCCAGCGCGGATATCCGCCAGCGCGGAACCGTCACGATCCGTTAGGAGACCGGCTGGCGGGTCCGGCGCCGGACCGGAAAAGCAAAAAGGGCATCCGTGCGGATGCCCTTAAACCTGATGCGGAATGCCGTCGAATCAGCCGGCCACCGGACCGATCGGAAGCACGGTGCGTCCAAACTTTTCGTTGATGACTTCGGCCATCGCCAGATAGATGGCGCTGCCGCCGCAGAAAATGCCTTCCCAGCCGGTAATGCCGCCGGGCAGTTTGGTGCCGCTGAAGTGCTCGAATGCCAGCAGTCCGAAGAGGATCGTCAGCGATCCGAAAATGACCTGCAGCGCGCGGTTGGCCTTCAGCGTTCCGACAAACATGAAGGCCGTGAAGATGCCCCACATGCCGAGGAAACAGCCCATGAAGGCCGCCGGCGGCTCCTCCGCCAGACCGAGTTTCGGCAGGATCAGCAGGGTGACGAGCGTGATCCAGAAAAAGCCGTAGGAGGTGAATGCGGTCAGTCCGAAGGTGTTGCCCTTTTTGAACTCGAGAACGCCGGCGATCACCTGTGCTAGACCGCCATAGAAGAGGCCCATTGCCAGAATCATGCTTCCGAGCGGAAAAAAGCCCGCATTGTGAATATTCAGTAGAACCGTCGTCATGCCGAAGCCCATCAGGCCCAGCGGCGCCGGATTTGCCAGTTTTGTATCCATGGTAAATTTCCTTTCAATCGTGTTTACGCAAAGCAGCCGCGAAAGGTAGCAGAGGCCGAAAAGAAGGGAAGACAGAAATAGCGGAACGTTGCGTCCGACGGCCTGACCGGGGGGCCGTAAATCGGGGAAAAAGAGTCATCTTTCAAGAGATCTTTTTTCGCTCGTCAACCCGTCACGCTTTTGATGCTGTACCCTCCGAGGAACGGCGTGATGACGGTTGAAGAAAAAATGGCGGTTTTGGCGGATGCGGCGAAGTATGATGCGTCGTGCTCATCGAGCGGCAGCAGTCGAAAGGGCGGAACGGGGGCGACGCTGCCTTCGGGCTGCTGCCATAGCTGGACGCCGGACGGCCGCTGTGTGTCGCTTCTGAAAATCCTGCTCTCCAATGTCTGCGTCTATGACTGCGCCTACTGCATCAATCGTTGCGGTAACGATGTGAAACGGGCGACTTTTACCGTCGATGAAGTCGTCAATCTGACGGAGGACTTTTATCGCCGGAACTATATCGAGGGCCTTTTTCTCAGTTCGGCGGTGTTTGTGTCGCCGGACCACACGATGGAGCAGATGATGCGCGTCGCCCGGGAGCTGCGCGAGGAGCGGCATTTTGGCGGATACATTCATCTCAAGGCGATTCCGGGGGCGAGCATGGAGTTGATCGATCGGGCCGGACGTTATGCCGATCGCGTGAGTGTGAATATTGAGTTGCCGTCTGCGGTTTCGCTGCAGCAGCTGGCTCCGGACAAGAAGAAGGACGATATCATCCGGCCGATGGCCTACATCGGTGAGCACTGGAAGCAGGCCCGGGCGGAGCGGCAGAGCAACCGCAAGGCACCGCGATTTGCGCCGGCGGGGCAGAGCACGCAGATGATTATCGGGGCAACGCCGGAATCAGATAAACACATTCTCGACCTGTCGCAGAACCTTTACGACCAGTTCAGCCTCAAGCGCGTCTACTTTTCCGCCTATATTCCGGTAAACACCCAGGAATCCCGCCTGCCGGTTCTTCCGATGCCGCCGCTACTGCGGGAGCATCGGCTTTATCAGGCCGACTGGCTGCTTCGGATGTATAAATTCCGGGCGCAGGAACTGCTCAATGAAGACGAACCCAACCTCGATCCTCAGCTCGATCCCAAGGCCGGCTGGGCGTTACGCAACTTTCACCATTTTCCGGTCGAGGTGAATGCGGCGGATTATGAATGGCTTCTGCGCGTTCCCGGAATCGGCGTGCTTTCGGCCAAACGGATACTCAGTGCGCGCCGGACCGGTCCGCTGGACTTCAGCCACCTGAAACGCATCGGCGTGGTGCTCAAGCGGGCGCAGTTTTTCATCACCTGCAGCGGCCGCTTTTCCGGCGGCCTTCGGTCGTCCCCCGAAGCCGTTCGACAGGCGCTGATCTTAAACGACAAACCGTCAATCAAGGCGGAACAGCTGCAGTTGTTCTGATGGAACTGGAATATCGATATGACGGATCACCGGACGGACTGCTCTGCGCTATTGCCGATGCAGTCCGGCGCCGGGAGCAACCGGCGCTTCTGGCGGGGCCTGCGCACGAAGGGCTGCTGTTTGTCGACCGGGTTCACACCGTTCTGACCGATGAGGCCCGTGCGGATGAGGTGATTTCCTATTTCCAGCGAAAAGTCTCGAAGGAGGCTGCGCGCAATCTGCTCTACTGTCTGGCAGGGCCGTTCGACGGCATGGAGCTGGAGCTGCTGGCCTATTACCGGATGGGACTCAAGCTTGGAAAAGCGGTTGATCGGCAGCATGCCGATGCCGTGGTGCATGCGGTCCATCAGGCGGCCCGCTCCGTTGGGCATGAAATCCATCGGTTCAAGGGATTACTGCGTTTCCGCAAGCTGCAGGACGGGCTCTACTGGGCGCCGTTTGAGCCGGACCACGATATTATCAGCGCGCTGGCACCGCACTTTCGCACACGTTTGCCGGACCAGCGCTGGATGATGCACGATCTGCGCCGCGGCCGCGCCGTGGTCTGGGATGGAAAGCGCCTTTATGCCGAGCTTCAGCCCGAAATGCTGCTGCAGGATAATCCGGTGGCCGATGACGAATCCGAGGTGCAGCAGCTCTGGCAGACCTTCTTCAGGAGCGTCACCATTGAAGGACGAAAAAATTCCAAACTTCAGGCCCGCTGCATGCCGCTGCGGTACTGGCGCTGGCTTCCGGAACTGGAATCATTCTGATCCTGTTCCGGTACCGATCCGCTAGAATGGGCGGCGGCCGGCTTTCTGGGCGCGGACGCGCTGCTGTTTCGGCGCCGGCGGGTTTTCGAGATAAAGGCCGTACCACTCTTCGCCGAGCCCTGCGTTGGAAAAGCTCTTTACCTTGTCGTTTGAAAGGCGCTCCCAGTTGAAGGACAGGGTTTCGTCGCCGGTTGCTTCCATACCCTTCTGCAGCAGCGTGCGGGCTTCTTCGGTCTTCCCCTGCTTGACGAGAATCCAGGACATCAGGCCATAAAGCAGGGTGCCGCGGCTGCCGCGGAACCATTTAATATGACGCTTAAAGGTCTTTTCCGCGCCTTCAATGTCGTCGTGCTTATACTGCCGCGCCATTTTCATGGCAACGGTCATGGGTTCCATCATCAGCGGTCCCTTGAAAAGGCCTTGCGTTGCAAGCAGCTCGTCCACCTGCTCAAACTCCTTCAGCTGGTAATGAAACTGCATGCGCATGGTGGCAATCTGGCGGCCCATCAGCGGCGACCACTTCCGGAACGGTTCCATACGGTCAACAAACGCAATCGCATCCTGATAGATTTTTTTCTGGTCGGCTTCGATCTGCTTCTGAACCAGCTTAATATTGGCGCCCGGCTTCATCTGAACCTGTTGGATCTTACGACCGATACGCTGCTGGCCGGCCAGCATGATTTCCTGAAGCTCTTTCTGAACCCCCGTCACCTTTTTACGTACGAGAAAGCCTACGAGGATGTAAGCCGCAAGAAATCCGAGGATGCCGAAGAAAATCGTGGTACCTGTATGAGCGCCGCCCGCCAGTAATCCGCCGACAATCACCGTGGTCGCAACTAATGAAATTAATAATGAAAACATGTTTCGCTATCCTTTTTTTTAAATCAGTCCGCTATGCAGACATATAAATGCACAACGCGCACGCAAAAAAACAGATGTGAGCCTCCGGTACAAGAAAAAGGAGTCCCGGTGTTTTGGTGCAGACTCGCCGGAATCTTGACAAAGCAGCTATCCGCTTACACCATGGAATTGTGTCAAAATGCATATATTCTTTTGTTTTTGCGGTCGTCACGGCCATCAGTGCCGCCCCTGATGTTTTGGCTTCCGGTCCGGCGCCCCGTGCGATGCGTTATCAACCGGATAATGGTGCATTTTTGATCGTGAACGATGAAAGCGATTTAACCGGGCGCTTTATGGTTCGTACTCCGGCTTTCGGGCGAAGGCCGGCGACCTGCCGGAATTCGCGCTCTACATGCCGCGCCTCGGCGGCACCCTATGGCTGGGATTGATTAACGGTGGCCAATCCAAATGGCCGATCGATGCCGACCGGATTGAGGCTCGCTACACGGGTAGCGCCATGGCGTATATCATTCATGACGAACTGATCGGATCAGGTGAACTCCAGCTCGAGCTGCTGCACCAACGGCCTTAAAAAATCCCCGTTGCCGCCCATGAGTTCCTTGAGTTCCTCGTTTCCAATGATACTTTGCTTCTTGGTCATGTGGTTCCTTTCTTGTTTTCCCAAACCTGATCGTAGTCGATCAGAAGGAACTCATGGCTTTTTCTTTTTGCAGAACATTCAATA
>JAFGVP010000145.1 GCA_016937945.1 Pontiellaceae bacterium
GACAACCTTTAATAGCATTCAAATCTCCATGGCGGCTTTTATGAGGTTGAAATCTGCCGATCACGCGGACTCCGTAAGATTGCGGAGATTGACCAGCGGACTTTTCTCGACCGGAAAGAGCGAGCCCGTGATATAAAATGCGAGCACCAGAATGATGGCCACAACGGCATGCGGAAGATAAGGACGGGTTTTCTTTTTAATGATTTTTTTCTGCACCCGGAGCACCTGACGGTTCATGCGATAGGAAGCAATCAACGGAAGCCACCCGAGACCGAGCAAGACAAAAGCTGTCAGTCGGTGATATGGGTAGGCCACGCGCATTCCAAGAACAACGGTGGCTGCGATAATCAGGACCAGAGTCAGCAGCAGGAGCCGTTTATTTTTCAGCATCGCGTCTCTTCTCCATGTCAATTTTCCACAGTTCCTTCTGTGTCTGGAAGACGGTCACAAAAAGAGCAAACGTGGCGCCGGCCAGCACGTAGGGCAGCACGCGGGCAATATCCGTCTTGTCATGAAAGAAAACGATGAGAGCGTTTGCGATAATGAACACCAGACGAACTTCGGTCGGTCCAACGCCAAGATAGCTGATCCGAAAGGTTCCGCGAGCAGCAAACGAGAGAAATGAATTGACCATGAAGCCACCGAACAGCGCCAGAATATAAAACATGATATACTTATTCTGGTTCTCCACCATCAATCCGTATCCGATGAGAATCGAACACAGGAAAAGATAATCCAGAAAGTGATCCATGTAATATCCCCACTTGATCAGTCCCGTGTTCCGGCGCCGGCCGATTTCGCCGTCGAGCAGGTCGGTGATGTACTGACCGAAAATGGCAAATGAAACCAGCCACAGAAAATGGATGCAGTAGTTGGCCAGAAAACTGAACAGGATAATCATCGCGCACCACAACAGGGTGGTCAACGTCAGATGATAGGTCTCGATCGATTTCGGCACCTTCGGTACCAGCCAGTTCTTCAGCCGGGTTTCCGCCTCGGCCAGAAACCAGGTTCCCTCTTTTTTATCCCCCTGAAAAGCCATGCAGCCCCCTCTCTTTCTCGTTAGAACAATTGCAAGCATGAATATTAAAAAACCTCATTCTTTACTAATGCAATTTTATTGAAGGAATTGTTTACAACCACCCTCCAACTGGATACACACACAAGCATCACGTTTAACGATGAGCGAAGAAAACTCAGGAGAAATAAAATGGCAGCAAAGAAAACAGCAGCAAAAAAAGCTCCGGCCAAGAAGGCTCCCGCCAAGAAGGTCGCTGAAAAGAAAGTACCGGCTGAGAAGGTCGTTGAAAAGAAAGCTCCGGCAAAGAAAGCCGCTGCTAAAAAGGCTCCGGCAAAGAAGAAAGCCGCCGCAAAGAAAGTGTCCTACACTGCGGAGCAGGTTTATTCCATGATTGAACAGGCAGCATATTTTGCCGCCGAAAACGACAACTTCAGCAAGAATCCCGCTGAATACTGGGCACAGGCTGAAGCGTCGATCAAAGCAATGGTTAAATAAGGTTTGTCCCTGCAATACCATTGCGAAAGCGGTTCTTCAGAACCGCTTTTTTTATATCCCGCAATCTTTCCTCATGATCAATCAGGATCTACAATCCGCAACGAACCGACAGACGATATGAGAGGAAAGCCGTTATGCATATATTACCGCCGGACCTGCTGCGAATAAACGAAGAGAAACTTGCCCAGATCGAAGAACGCAACAGATCCATCTACCGACTGATTGTCTTTGACCGCAAGTACCAAAGTACCTGCCTGCTGACCCGCTATCTTGAAGCCATGGAGCACCTGCGCGATGTAATCAGCATCAAGAACGCGCAACAGGAAGCGCAGAGCCATGAAGAGGCAGAGGAATACCTGAACAACCTGAAGGCAGGCATCGCCCTGATCGTTGAACAGATTGCGGGACAACGCACCCTCGAATCCCCCGCCGACCTGTTTCTGCTCTTCCGAAAGATTGCTCCTGAGACCGCCGCACGCACACCGAATCATTTCCGGCAGACGCTGGTTCAGTTCGGGCAGTGCTTCGGCGCAGAGGTGCGTGAAATTCCGGGACTGATTGAAATGCTGTTTGAAGCACTTCAGGAGATCAGGCACCCGGCCGTAAAGGCGATCTACCTCCACCACGAACTGGTGCGCATTCATCCGTTTACCGACGGCAATGGACGGCTCAGCCGAATGGCGAAGAACTGGATGCTGATGTATAACCTTTACCCTCCGATGTTCATCAACGACCTGACGGATAAACGCAAGTATATCGCAAGCCTTGAAGGCAGCTTTCTGTCACTGCAGAGAACGCCGCTTGCGTTCAGTGGCGAAACCGAAGCCTTCTTTGAGAGCGAGCTGCAGCGGCTGAACGCCAGCACCGGCTTTATCCTGAACCGCATGTTGAAGAATCCGGATATTGTCATCGATACCGATGAGCACCTTTTCAGCAACCTTACGCAAGCCTCAAGCGATTTTTCCCGCGAGTGAAAGTTCAGCCGCCGAAGTGATTTCAATATTCTGAAAGGTGCCGATCAGTCCTTCCGGGGCATCGAGAATACGAACGGGAAGCTTGCCTTCGGTACGTCCAGTCAGTGCGCCATCAAAACGCTTGTCGGCACCATCAACAAGAACCCGGAAAGTTTGTCCCACCATGCCCATGTTATGTGCGAGGGATGAGCGTTTCATGATCTCGGCAAGAATCGCCAGTCGTTCGCTTTTCTGCTGAGGCGACACATCATCCTCCCAGCGGGCGGAACGCGCGCCGACGCGCGGAGAATATTTCGCAATATAGGCCATATTGAATCCGACCTGCTCCATCAGCTTCGCCGTACTCTGCAACTGTTCATCCGTTTCGCCGCTGAAGCCGACAATAATATCGGTGAAGATCGTTGCCGTCGGAAGCAGTTCGCGGATGTCATCAACAATCTTCATGTAGGCGTCAATGCTGTGATTCCGGTTCATGCGCCGGAGCAGTTTTTCATCGCCGCTCTGAACCGGAAGATGAATCTGTTTCGCAAGACACTTATAATCGGCGATCGCCTCGATCACATCGCGGGTCATATCGCGCGGATGCGGCGAGGTAAAGTAGACCCAGAACTCCTGCTCGCACGCATTACCGATCTCCCCGACCTTGCGCAGGAGCTCGGCAAAAGAGATCTCCTCCCCCTTCCGGTCGAGGCCGTAGGAATTCACGTTCTGCCCCAGCAGCGTAATCGACTTGACGCCTGCTTCAACCAGGCGTCGGACCTCGGCCAGAATATCTTCACTGGCACGCGACACTTCGCGTCCCCGCGTATAGGGAACCGCGCAGTAGGAGCAGAACTTGTCACAGCCGTTCTGAATCGGAACATAGGCTTCGAAGGAAGAACTATAGATCGGGTCCACCTGCCAGAAATCCGTACGCTCATCCAAACGTTCAATGCCATCGAGCAGATGGCGGGCGGCATATTCCGTAGCCACGCCGCACTGCTGAAGCATTTCCGGAAGCTCCGGAAGTTCATTCATCCGGAACACCAGATCAAACAGCTTCAGGAATTTAACTTCGTCGGCCGGAAGGATGCAGCCGGATACAAAGGTGACCAGAGGCCGGCTGTTTTTCCACTGATTCCATTTGTGGATTTTGCTGTAAACCTTGTCGATGGCTTTCTGGCGAACGGAGCAGGCCACAACGCCGATCAGCGAGGCCTCCTCTTCGTTATCCGTCATTTCATATCCCATGCCTTCGATCACACTGCGGACCCGTTCCGAGTCCGACTGATTCATCTGACAGCCCAAGGTAACAATGCAGCATTTCATATCTATTCCTGATCAGGAGCGCCGGATCATCATCACCAAATCCTGTGCGTCCCGTAATCCGCTCTAATCTAAAAATATACTTCGGTGTGAATGTTTTCCGTGGCCAGCCCTCTTGCCTGCAACAGGTCGAAGGCTTCATAAATCATGTCGCAGTTGCCGCACAGGAACGCATGCGTTTCACGCGGTATTTCCAGCTCGCGCAGATACTCGGTCACGCGCCCCCTGAAATCGCCGCCCTCTTCGCGGGAAACACAATGAAAATAGTTTCCGCCATAAGCCTCCGCCTCATAGGCTTCGTCCAGTTTGGCCGTGCCGTGAATCAGTCGATACTGCAGCCCCGGATAGGATTCAACAAAACTATGGTACGGGGAGATTCCAGAACCGGTCGCGATAAACAGCAACGGCTCACAGCGCACGATCTCCGTCAGTTTAAAGTGTCCATAGGGACCGCCGACCGTGACCACATCCCCTTCTTCAAGGTCGCAGAGCTGCTTCGATACCAGCCCATCCTCGACGCGCCGGACCAGCACTTCCAGCCAGTCGGAATCGGCGCCGGAATAGACCGAATAGTCGCGAATTTCCGGATCCCCGTCCATTCCCACACGAATGTATTGTCCGGGTTCAAACTCCAGTCCCTGGCGCTCAAACCGGACCACCGCAGTGGATTCGGTAAGGTGTCGAACTTCCAGGACTTCACACGCCTTGCGCTTCTTCGTTGGCTTCAACATGGGCCTCTCCTCGCCTGCACAAACAGACCTTTTTGGTGCTGTATCGTTAAAGGTGCGCGTTTATAGGGGCCGCCGAAAGGAAAGTCAAATCGAACCCGCCCACAACCTGAACGGTTTGCAACAAACTGATTGCGAGCTTGTAATACACGTTGAACCCTCTAACTTAAACGCCTTTTCAACGGAGCCTGAGCCATCGAAAAGCAGAATGTCAGTCTGAAGCACTATTTTGCACCTTATCGCAAAACGATTGCAGCCACCATCGCATGCGGCCTGCTGACGGTCTGGAGTAATCTGGCCATGCCCTACTTTGTCCGGCTCGTGATTGAAGGTCTCGAGACACACACACTTACCGCCGGACAGCTCTGGAAACTGATCGCGCTGTTTGCCGCCACCGGCACAATCGGCATCTTTTTTTCCCGATTGATCCGCTACATCCCGCTACGCCTCTCCCACAGGATTGAGTATACCCTGCGTAATGATCTTTTCGAGCACCTGACCCGGCTCGACCAGTCCTTCTACCGCACCGAACGCACCGGCGACCTGATGACCAAGCTTTCATCGGACATGAATATTATCCGCGACTCCATCGGTCAGGGATTGCTGCAGGGAACCCGCACTCTGATCACCATGGTCTCGGCATCCATCGTCATGTTCATCGCCGATCCCCGGCTGACAGGCCTGATGTTTTCGGTCTTCATTCCAATGACCATCATCTTCTTTCTCGTCCTCAAACTGGTCCGGCGCTACCAGCAGGCCATGCAGGAGCATGTGTCCGAGGTCTCTAATTTCTGCCACGAAAGTTTTTCCGGCATCCGCTGCATCAAGGGATTTGCCATGGAACGGCGCCGGACCGGTCAGTTTGAGGAACTCAACCACGAACTGATCCGCAAGACCATGCGCATGCAGGCTTCCCGACAGAGCCTCTGGCCCTTCATGGCATTCTGCTTCAATCTGGGCACCATCCTGATCTTCATATCCGGCGGCCGGCGCATTATCGACGGCACGCTGACCATCGGTACGCTCACACAGTTTACCTACTACCTGTTCTACATGCGCTGGCCGCTCCTCGCCCTCAGCTGGGTCATGAGCATGCTGCAGCGCGGCAAGGTAAGCTGGATCCGCGTCCGAGATATTCTCGAAACCGAGCCGGCTATTGCCGAACGGGAAGAGAGCATCTCCGATCCATCGAAACCGAATGCGTCGATCGCCTTCCGCAAGGTAAGCCTCAGCATCGGACCGCGCGAACTCCTCTCTGATATCGATCTCGAAATTCCCGCCGGAACCACCATAGGGATTACCGGACCGACCGGAAGCGGAAAAACCCTGCTGACCTCGCTGGTTGCCCGCCTGCAGGATCCCACGAGCGGAACGGTTGAAATCGGTGGCATAGACATCCGTAACCTGTCGCTTGCCACCCTGCGCGGCATGATCGGCTTTGCCGCTCAGGAGCCGGTGCTCTTTTCCCGAACTCTGGAACATAACATTGGGTTCGGCGTAGAAAATCCGGACATGGGGATTATCGGCTGGGCCGCCGAAATCGCCCACCTGCAAGGCGATATTGAAACCTTCCCCGATCGTTACCAGACCATCCTCGGCGAACGAGGCGTGACCCTCTCCGGAGGACAGCGCCAGCGAACCTCCATCAGCCGCGCGATTGCGCGCCGGCCCGATATTCTTATTCTCGATGATGTACTCTCAGCGGTCGACACCCAGACCGAAGCCGCCATCATGAAAAAGTTGCAGCCAGTCATGGCCGAACGCACCACGCTCTTTGTCAGCCATCGCGTCTCAACTCTGCGCTATTCCGATACCATCGTTGTTATTGAGAACGGGCGTATCACCCAGCAGGGAACACATGATGAGCTGATCCGACAGCCGGGCTATTATGCCGAACTCAATACCATGCAGCAACTTCAGGAAAAACTGGAGGGCGGCAAATGAACAAGGGGAAACGCCTGCTTGCCTATTCGCGCCCATACTGGCGAAGCCTGACCGCTTCACTCGTCATGATTCTCGGCATGACGCTGGCGCTGAACTATCTGCCGCTCCTCCTCCGGCGCATTACCGACGAATGCTTCGAGAAAACGGATACAGCCGCCGCAGAACGGATTGCATTACTCATCCGCCTTGGAATGATCTACCTGCTCTATGCCGGACTTGGCCACCTGGTCCGTTATGTGCAGTCCATGCTCACTGCATGGATCGGCCAGAAAATCATTTACGACCTGCGGCTCGACGTATTCCGCAAAGTGCTACGCATGCACCAGGGATTCTTCGATAAAACCGCCGTCGGCACCCTGATGTCCCGCGCCACCTCCGATATCGACCGGTTGCAGCATTTTGTGACGGAAGGCGTCGTGGGATCGATTGCCGATCTGGCCATGCTGATCGGGATCATGGGCTACATGCTCTACATGAGCCCCCTGCTCTCCTTCTCCATCTTCACCACCCTGCCGTTCCTTTTTGCGGTCATGCTGTATGTCAACATTCGCCTGCGAAACGCCAACCGCGACATCAGGGATCGCCAGTCGCGCCTCAACGCGCTGGTTCAGGAGGATTTGACGGGCATGACGACGATCCAGCTCTTTAACCGCGAAGCCTATGCCATGGTGGAGTTTGACGACCGAAACAGCCACCTTCGCTCTGCCTATTTCGATGAAGTCCGGTGGTTCAGCCTCTATTTCCCCGCCATCGAAGCCGGCCAGACGATTGCGGTTCTGATCACGCTGGCGGTCGGAGGGTTCGCCATCCTGAACGGGTCCGAGGCGGTAACGATCGGAACATTCATCGCCTTCCTCGCCTACGTACAGAACTTTTTCCACCCGCTCGGATCGCTGTCCGACAAAGCCGGTGCATTCCAGGTGGCCCTCGCATCCACCGAACGAATCTTTTCCCTGCTCGACTCCGAAGAGGCCATCATTGATCCGGAAGAACCGCTTGCTCCCGACCGGATCGCCGGAGCCATTGCGTTTAATAAGGTCTGGTTTGCGTATAACGAGAGCCACTGGGTTATCAGGAATCTCTCCTTTTCCGTCGAACCCGGACAATCCCTCGCCGTCGTCGGGGCGACCGGTGCCGGCAAAAGCACGATCATCAACCTGATCGGGCGCTTCTACGATGTCCAGCAGGGCGCGGTTACGATTGACAGCACTGACGTCCGGCAATTTGCCAAACACGACCTGCGTGCCCGGCTTGGATATGTCTTCCAGGATCCTTTTATCTTCACCTCATCCGTCGCCGATAATATCGGCCTGAACAATCCCGGAATCTCCCGAAACGATATCATTCGCGCCGCCCGCACCGTGAATGCGCATGACTTTATCGATGCCATGCCGGAAGGTTACGACACCGTGCTCAACGAGCGAGGAAACGGCCTTTCACTCGGCCAGAAGCAGCTGCTGGTTATGGCCCGAACGCTGGCGCAGGATCCCGAACTGCTATTCGTGCTCGACGAAGCCACCGCCAGCGTGGACACCGCCACAGAAATGCTGATTCAGGATGCTCTGGGCAAGCTCATGGCAAACCGGACCAGCATCGTTATTGCGCACCGCCTGTCGACGATTCGGCATGCCGACCGCATTCTGGTAATGCGCCAAGGGGAACTGGTGGATCAGGGAACCCATGATGAACTGATGGCCCGCGACGGCTATTACCGGCAGCTTTATGAACTCTTGCTACACAGCCCGGACCAATAGATCTACCGGCTCAATGTGCGGCGTGCATATTTTACGGCCATCATGGCATTTAAAATGCATTATAAGCGGCATGTATATTACGTCCAGAAGAGGTTTCAGCCTTGTAGAGTTGATGATTGTGGTCGCCGTGATCGGTTTAATCTCCGCAATCGGCATTCCTGCGGTGCTCTATGCGGGCAATAAAGCGAAGGGTCGCAAATTTGCAAGAGAAATAAAAACGGCCGGCAACGCATTTGTAATGTATGCTTTTGACAATGGGAACTACCCTCCGGATGTGATTCAGGGGCAGCTTCCTGCAGGTATGGGGTCCTATCTCAGCAGGTTTCCATGGACGGAAACAACAGTCATTGGAGGCAGTTGGGACTGGGATTATCGCCAGTATGGAGTATTGGCAGGGATTTCAGTCTATCAGCCAAGCTGGAAAGAAGAGGATATGGCCGATATTGACTCAATCCTGGACGACGGGAATCTGGGAACCGGTCAGTTCCGCCGGCATACCGGCGGCTATATATACATTCTTGAGGAAAACTGATCCGTCAGCCTACTCGCCGATAATCTTCACCAACACCCGCTTTTTACGGCGCCCATCGAGTTCGTAATAGAAAATCGACTCCCACGGTCCGAAATCGAGTTTGCCGTCCGTAATGGCCACAACCACTTCACGTCCCATAACCGTGCGCTTCAGGTGGGCATCAGCATTATCCTCATATCCATTATGCGCATATTGCTCATATGGCTTTTCCGGCGCGAGTTTTTCAAGCCACCGTTCATAATCCGCATGCAGGCCGCTCTCATTATCATTTATGAAAACGGATGCGGTAATATGCATCGCATTAACGAGACAAAGCCCCTCCTTGATCCCGGATTCCTGAAGGCACTCCTCAATTCTGGGCGTAATGTGGATAATCTGCCGACGGCGCGGGGCCTCGAACCACAGTTCTTTGCGGTATGATTTCATATCAGCCTCTGTTCAGTTTTTCGAGCGGGACCAGCACCTCGTTCAGATAGAGCTGACGAACCAGATCGCAATCGAGCCGGTGCCCCGCTTTGTAGGATTTGATTTTCCCGACGAATAATCCATTGTGAATCAGCGCAATCGCCGCCAGCAAATCGAGTACCGCCCGGTGCCAGACGGCTTCGAGCGCCTTACCTTCATGAAGCAATCGAGGTTCGTTCACATAGCGTTTTTTTCCGGCGATGGACACATTGTGCTTGTTGTATCCCAGGTTGCGCACATCCGCGAAAATACGGCCGATGGTTGCGCAGTAAAGCATCTTCCCGTACGACGTGTTGGTCCGGGCAATCGCGGCCATGCGGGTCAGCTCTTCGCAAACCGGAAAGATGATACGTTGTTGGCCGATCGCCGTTTTGAAATTCACCGCGCAGTCTAACATCAGTCCCGGATTCTCCGGATCATCCGGCGGCGCAAGCGTGACAAAATCGCCATAGGTTCCGCCGACGGTTACCGGCTCCCTGACCGTGACATATTGAGCCGGTTGCGAGGTTTCAACCCGCCCGCATTTATCCAGTGCATCAACCAGATCCATGCTGCCCTGGGAAAACAGCGGAGGATCACCCGAGTCGAGCCGGATCATGACATTGTCGACTCCCATGCCCATTCGCAGGGAAATAATATGCTCCACCATTCGGACATAGTTATGCGGATTTCCGCTACGCAGCACAATGTTGCTGACAATCTGCCCCGTCGTCCAGACGTTGGCGATGCTCACCCGAATCGGGAGCGTATGCGGCAGATCGGCACGATCCAGCCACCAGCCCTCTTTGTCCGTCGGTTCAAAAGTAATCGTTCGTGTGGCCTTGCCCATAAAGGTGCCGGGCCCCGAAATTGAAGTCGAGCCGGCCAGCGTGGTCTGGCATTTACGCAGCGGCGGCACGGCCTTGCCGCGGAGGTCCCAGTCCACCGGCTGGCTGTTCATGGCATCATACGAGGCTTTGATTGCGTCCCCGTCCCCCATCAGAATTGTTCCAGGATCAGTCATAAATCGAATCCGTTCTTGCTTTGATCTGTTGTTTTGAATGCCATACATTTAGTGACTTTGCAGCGCTAACGCAAACAAAACAAGGGGGCACTGCTTGCAGGACAATACAGTAATACGATCCACGCGCGTGGTAGGCGGTTTCACGCTGCTCAGCCGCGTATTCGGCATGTTACGCGATATCCTGATCGCCTATTTTTTCGGCACATCGCTCATGGCCTCCGCTTTTTTTGTGGCCTTCACCATTCCAAACCTGTTCCGACGGCTTTTCGGCGAAGGCGCACTTTCGGCAGCCTTTATTCCTGTTTTCATTGAAACCCGCACCAAGCAAGGGGAAAAAGCGGCGTGGGAGATGGCATCCAAGGTCGTCACCATGTGTTCCGCTCTGCTCACCACCATCGCGATCCTCGGCGTCATTGTCTTTTCCATTCTCGTATATATCCCGAACCTGTCCGACAAATGGATCACCACGTTCGAACTTTCGCGGATCATGTTTCCCTATCTGGTATTCATCTGCCTCGCGGCCCTGTTCATGGCCGTACTCAATTCCTATCGGCACTTTGCCACGCCGGCCTTTGCCCCCACGCTCCTCAATCTCGTTCTTATTGTCGTCATGCTCACCATTTTCCCGTTCATCAAGAATGATGATCACGCACGGGTTCACACTCTGGCATGGGGATTCCTGCTGGCGGGATGCCTTCAGATGGCCATTCAGCTGCCGACGCTCAAACGCTTCGGCTGTCCGTTCCGCTTTGCCAGCCGTTGGAATGATCCTCAAGTCCGGAAAATGCTCTTCCTCATGGGGCCTGCAGCCCTCGGCATGGCCGTCACCCAGTTTAACGTACTCATTGACCGCTTTCTCGCACTGTGGATCGGCGACTGGGCGCCGGCCGCTCTCTTTTACAGCGAGCGCATCGTCTATCTTCCGCTGGGCGTAATCGCGACGGCCATGGGGACTGTCCTTCTCCCCACCTTTTCATCCTATGCCGCCGAAGGCGACCACTCCGCGATGGGGCGCACCATCAATCTCTCCCTCCGGCATCTAATGTACATCATGATTCCCGCAGCCATCGGACTGCTTGCGATCGCCACCAATATCTTCGAAACCCTGTTCCAATGGAAAAACGGTGACTTCAACCAGGAATCGACCATTCTCAGTGCCCGAGCCCTCGCCTTCTATGCCCCCGGTCTTGTGGTGTTCAGCCTCGCAAAGGTTTTCGTTCCCGCCTTTTACGCCATGCAGGACACGCGTACGCCCGTCCGGATCGGCATCGGGGTCGTCATCCTCAACTTTACCATGAACATCGTCTTCATCCTCACCTTCCCGGATCATTGGGAACATGCCGGCATGGCCCTCGCGACCGTCCTCGCAGAAGGCATCGGCATGATCATTCTGGCTGTCATGCTTACCCGCCGCATCGGGAACATGCAGTGGTCCCGCATCGGCGCCTCTGCCGCACGCGCCCTGCTCGGCGGACTCGTCA
>JAFGVP010000146.1 GCA_016937945.1 Pontiellaceae bacterium
CCCAGCTCTGCCACCATCTGCTTGAGAAACGGTTTAGGCCACGCCTTGCTTTGCCAGTCCACTGCACGCACCAGCGGCTCCGGATGAAGATAAAACGGATCATCAATCGATGGCGGAACAATGCGCCAGAACTGCCACTGCGTATCACGAACGATCTGTTCGACGTCACCGAGCGCGGTAATCGGTTCAACAACTGATCCCGAATCCGTCACCAAGGTCTCCGCCTGAACCAGGCTAAACAGCAGTATGGCAGACACCGCCAGTATTTCCTTTTTCAAAACATCCCCCACAAAAAAGTTTTAATTGCACGCCGCATTTAGCGAATCGCAATTTCATAATTTCTGCACAAGATGTATTGCATTCACAGCGCTGTCAACCCGGACGCATGCGGGGAAATCCCCCACAAACCGATCCGGCATCGAGCACTTTCTTGATTAGAACCGATTGTCTCCGTGATAAAATCGGATTCTATAGATGCGGCGACTAAATGTTGTGAGGATTGCCACAAAAAAACCAAAATGCACAAAGAGGCAGATGCTTATTATCGTGCATTCTTGTGTTTTTTGCCGCTTCGCTGCCGTCCCTGCCGGCCGGCCTCACTGCGTGTGTGGCCATTACTCTACACCCTTGGAATCTCAATATTTAATCGCCGGAGCAATAGCATCCCTTGGTGAGGACCATTTTTGACCGGATATCGGAATGATTTGGTGTAGCGATCGCTTACCCGATGGGAAGCATCCCGCCGGATAAACGTTTCCTTCGCATGCTCAGGTAAACGTTGGCCACACCCGATACGATTCAGGATCAGGCGAGATTTGCGTTTTGGAGTGCGCGGGCCCGCAGGGCGACAGAGTCGCTCGACCGCGCTTTGAAATGCTGCGAAGGCGCGGCGCGGCAGTTCAATACCGACACCGCAAAACCATTAGATTCCGCATCCTAACCGATCGGCTAGGTATACTTTTTCCCTGCCTCCTCGCAACCTGTCAAAACTGTTACCCCCAGATTCGGTTTCGGGTCAGGAGAGAATCATGAGAGGAAGGAAAATGGTATGAAAAAGAGACGGATAGCGATATTCGGGTTTTTCACGGCGGTTGCAATGACCGGCGTTGCGAGTAATCAGAATCTCCTATTGAACGGAGATTTCAATGAGGATGATGGCGTTGTGTCACATAACGCAGCCTATTGGAACGAATATAATTCCAACGCCGGCGGCTGGGTTAACCGGGAGACGGCGGCCAACGGCACGTATGGAAGCAGCACAAACGTACATTATGCCATGGGTGCATCCGGCAGCCACGATGCCTATGTCTGGCAGGATGTAGCGGTTCCCGACGACGGGTCATCCTATGTACTGAGCGTGGATTCCGGTCTCGACGCATGGTGGAAAAACAGCGGATACCTGAGACTCGAATTCTATGATGCGGAAACCAACTGGCTGGATGAAGTCAGCACCCTCTGGGAGCAGGCCAACTATGATGCCGGCGTGCCGTGGGCCGCTTACAGTGTTACGAATGAAGCACCGCTTGGAACGGTCCTGCTCCGGGTTGTCATGGGAAGTACCGGCGAAGGCGGAACCGCCCGCTTCGACAACGCGGTACTGGAAATCTACGACCCCGTTTCAGATTCGGATGGCGATGGTCTGCCCGACTATTGGGAATATGATTTCGGCCTTGACCCGTTTGACAACGGTTCGGTCGACATCAACAACGGCGCAAACGGCGACCCCGACGGCGACACCCTGGTCAACAGCGCCGAGTTTGCGCTCAATACCGATCCGACCCTTGCGGATACGGATGGTGACGATCTCTCCGATGCGGAAGAAGCCAACACCTACGAAACCGACCCGCTGCATGCCGACACGGACGGCGACTACCTGAGCGACGGCGACGAAGTAAACATTCATTCAACCGATCCGCTGAATGCGGACAGCGACAGTGATGACGTCAACGATGCGACGGAAATCTATGCCGGCAGCAATCCGGAAGATGCGGCAAGCATGCCGGCAAACAATCGTCCCGAACTGATCGGACTTGATGGATTCGACTACACCAACGGCGCATTCACCAGTCAGGTCGGCGGTGAACTGTTCGACTATGACAACAGCATAAGCAACGACCTCTACACCGGCCACACCGGCAATTCGAGCACATGGGATATCCTGTGGGGAACGCCGACCATCAACAGCGGCACGCTGTATACTCCGGATGCCGGCGTGTACCGTTCACTCAACGGCGCGGCAACAGGCGGCGAGGATATTTCGTTGTTCTCCAGCGCCTATCAGTATCCGGAAGTCGACAACGAAGTGCTTTATGCCAAGGTCGACATGCAGTTGGAATCCGGCGTGAGCTGGGGCGGTCTGAGCCTGTTTGCCACGGATACGGAAGAGATCTACTTCGGGATGTCGACGGCGCATGGTTACGCCGAGTTTGCGATCGACGAAAGCGGAACCGACACCACCTATACATCCATCTCAATGACCAACGGCGTAAACTACACCATGGTTATCCGAATCGATGGAAGCGACTCGACGGCGAGCATCTGGATTGATCCCGATCTGAGCGGCAGCGAACCGGATCCGGATGCCCTGATGACGGTCTCCGCCGACAGCTGCCGATGCAGTGCGATCCGCCTGGCTTCCGGCGGAACAATCCGCTGGGACAATCTGGTGGTCGGCACCACATGGGATGTTCTTTCCACAACCACCAGCGACAGCGACGGCGATGGACTGCCGGATGCCTGGGAAAACACCTACGGCCTTGATCCGAACGACAGCACCGGCAGCAACGGCGCGGACGGAGACATGGATTCCGACAACCTGACCAACCTGGAGGAGTTCACGCTCGGCACCAGCCCGATCAGCGCCGACTCGGATAATGACGGTCTCTCCGATGACGAAGAGGCGAATACCTACATCACGAATCCGCTCGATGACGACTCCGATGACGACGGTCTCTCTGACGGAGATGAGGTGAATACCCATGGAACCAACCCGCTTAATGCGGATTCCGATGACGACGGCGAAAGCGACAGCATGGAGATTGAGCAGGGAACCGATCCGATGAATCCCGAAAGTTCATCCGCCGCCCTCGGGCTGGTGGTGCTCGACGGTATTCTTGATCGCGTCGCCTACGGTGATGCCGTTGCCACGCAGAACGTGAACACAACATGGGCGGACAACACCGGCGAGCTGGATGCGGCCTATGCACTGGTCCAGAACGGCCGGCTCTACCTGTTCCTGTCGGGCAACATTGATGAAGCATGGAACAAACTGCACATTTTCATCGACTCCTCGGACGCCGTCACCACGAACGTTCTCACGACGGCCGGAAACTCGGACTCCGATCGCATGGACGGACTTACGTTCGATGAAGGCTTCTCGCCGGACTACCACATTAACATCCGACGGGGCACCTGGAGCGGCGGAGGCGCCCTCAATCTCGACATGGCGAATCTGGCAACCGGGGAGGCGGTCACTTACGACGCGGTCTTCGGCGCCCTGACGCTGGAGGGTATCGCCTACACCGGGACCAACGCGCTCGTGAATGCCGGCCCGATCGGCGTGGCCTATAACAACAGCAACACCAACGGTGTCGTGTCCGGAACCGATGCCGCCGATCCGGCCGCCGCGCTGGCCGCAATGTATGGCCTTGAATTGTCGTTTGATCTCGCGGACCTCGGCGATCCTTCCGGCAGCGTACGAATCTGCGCCATGATCTGCGAAGAGCCGAATACGCCGATCTCCAATCAGATCCTCGGTGGCGTACCTCCCGAACAGGACAGCCTGGGTGCGGCCACCAACGTGGACTTCAATGCCTACGCCGGCGACCAGTTCTTCACCGTGAACATTCCGCACGCCATGTCGACGCCGATGATTCTTTCGGCACAGCTGGTTTCCGGCGGGACTGCGTTCGAACTGAGCGTGGGCGAACTTTCGGTGAACGTTTCATACCAGATTCAGGAAACGGACGATCTGACCGCGGGCTTCTCCGATGTACCGGATTCCTCGTGGACCGCATCCGAAGCGACAGAAACCGTTACCGTGCCGGCTGACACCGATGCGAATCCCGCCATGTTCTATCGCGTGGTCGCCCCGTAAAAAACCAACGGGCTCCGTCCGCCCGCGACGCGGGTGGAGCCCCTGTTTTCCCGAACAAACAAAGGAGAAAAAAATGAGAAAACAACGACTGGCACTGGCGGGAATTCTCGCTGTGCTGACCATGACGGGTATTGCACATGCAAACCTGCTGACAAACGGAGACTTCGAGTCCTCCGCTACCCTGACCGACACAAACGGCGTGCCGACCGGGTTTTATACATCCGAAAGCTGGACACACTGGTCATGGAGCACCGGATGGTCCGAACTTACGGCAAAAGCGACGGCGACCGGCGGAAACGACTCCGTGCTGCTCAACGTCGGAAACAACTGGTATGACGGTGGCGGCGGCGCCTACCAGACCGTGGCGGCCACAGCGGGCGAGGAATATCGGCTCACCGTCGATTCCGGCGCCGATGCGTGGTGGCAGCCGACCGGCGAGATGGCCATGATCTGGCTCGATTCGACCAACGGCATCATCAGCTCGGTAACGCGCTATACCGTGGATCCGGCGGTGTACGGCACGGATGTTTATGACACGCTCATGCCGATGGAAAATTATTCTCTGACCGGTGTGGCTCCCGAAGGAACGACTGCTGTTAAAGTAGAGTTTGCATCGCGGATGCCGGGCGGCGTCGGCGGGACCGTTACGTTTGACAACGCGGTTCTGGATGTCATTCCCGAGCCGTCAACCATCGGATTGACCGGTCTGGCCGGCGGCGCCCTGCTGCTGTTTCGCCGCAGGCTGAAAAAATAGATCTAAACACATGACAATCATCACCCCCCGTTCACCGGGGGGCCTTTTATCCAATGTTGAAGGAACGGTAATGAACAGACGAATACAAACAGCAATCCTCGCCGGAACATTGATGTGCGCTCCGGCATTTGCAGAAACACAGCCCGGCCTCGCCGATATAACCCGAACGGCGGCGGCCGAAAGTATCGTTCTGCTGAAAAACGATCATCAGCTCCTTCCGCTTTCACCGGACCGGAAGATCTCCGTCTTCGGTCGGATCCAGGTGGACTATTTTGCCTGCGGATACGGATCGGGCGGCGATGTTAAAACGCCTTACACCGTCAACATTCTGGATGCATTACGCAAACACCCCGGGATCACGATCAACACGATGCTCGGAGAAACCTACGAAGCATGGTGCGCCCAGAATCCGCCGGATAACGGTTCATGGGGCAACTGGCCGTTGAACCATCCTGAAATGCCGCTGAGCAATGCACTGATGGCGCAGGCTGCGGCCGATTCCGACGTGGCTGTTGTCATTATCGGCCGCTCCGCCGGCGAAGACCGCGAAGCCAAACTGGAACCTGGAAGCTACTATTTAACCGATGCCGAAAAGTCCATGCTGGAAGCGGTTGACCGGCATTACAAACACATCGCGGTACTTGTGAATTCCGGGAACATTATCGATATGGCGTGGGTCGACGACTATGCCCACATTGAGTCACTGCTCTATATCTGGCAGGGCGGAATGCAGGGCGGAAAGGCCGTGGCCGACATTCTGTCCGGCGATGTTTCCCCTTCCGGTAAACTTTCATCCACCATCGCCAAAAGTTACAGCGACTATCCGACCAGCGGCACAAGCGGCGGCGAAAAAATCTTCGGCGGCCACGATTTCAGCAACTACATGGAAGACATCTACGTCGGCTACCGTTACTTCGAAACCTTTGCGCAGGACCGCGTGCGTTATCCGTTCGGATCCGGTCTCAGCTACACGGATTTTGAGATTACCGTTGAACAGGTATCGGAATCCGACGGAATGATCACCGTCGATGTTTCCGTAAAAAACAGCGGCTCGACCTATTCCGGGAAAGAGGTGGTTCAGGTCTATTACGGCGCCCCGCAGGGATTGCTGGGCAAGGCTGCCCGGTCGCTGGCCGCCTTTGCAAAAACCGGCACGCTGGCACCGGGCGACAGCGAACGGATGCAGTTCAGCATCCGGATCGATAACATGGCGTCGTACGATGATGCCGGCCTGACCGGTCATAAATCATCCTATGTTCTGGAAGCCGGAGAATATCCCCTTTACATCGGCAGCTCCGTCCGCAATGCGGTTCAGGCCGGAATGCATATTGAAAACAAACTGCGTGTTACGCAATCGCTGACCGAAATTGCAGCTGTACCGGAGGAAAGCGGTTTCCAGAGAATGAAGGCGGCGCTCGACGGCGCCGGCCGCCTGATTCAGGTCAGCGAAATGGTTCCGACCCAGACCGTCTCTGTTACAGAAATCATTGAGAGGAACCTGCCACGAAAGATTAAACAGACCCGCGGCAAGGGCCTCACGCTGATGGATGTCCGGGAAAACCCGAAGCGCATGAAGGACTTCATTGCCCAGTGCTCCGTCGAAGAAATTGCGGCGCTGTGCCGGGGTGACTTCACGATGAACAGCAGCCTCGGAGCGGCGGGCAATGCGGCGGTATACGGAGGCGTCCTCCCGACATTGCGGGACAAGGGCGTGGTGCCGGTTACGGCGATCGACGGTCCGTCCGGAATCCGACTGACCGCATCAGCCAGTCTGTTGCCGATCGGCACGGCACTCGCGTGCACTTGGAATACCGATCTCGTTGAATCCATGTACCGCATGGTGGGCCGCGAAATGCTGCAGAACGGAGCCGATGTACTGCTGGCGCCCGGAATGAATATTCAGCGCGATCCGCTGGGCGGTCGCAACTTTGAGTATTTTTCCGAAGATCCGCTGCTGACCGGCGAAATGGCAGCCGGCGTGGTGCGCGGCCTTCAATCGCAGGGTGTCTCGGCGACTCCGAAACACTTTGCAATGAACAATCAGGAAACCCAGCGGCGGCATAATGATTCCCGCTGTTCCGAACGGGCCATCCGCGAGATTTATACGAAGCCGTTTGAGATTGTGGTGCGGACGGCGCATCCGCATAACCTGATGGCGTCCTACAACCGGATCAACGGCGTGTACAGCCATTACCATTACGACCTCGTCACCCGCCTGCTTCGCGAGGAGTGGGGTTATCAGGGCGTGGTCATGACGGACTGGTGGATCCAGAGCGGCACGAATCCGGACAATGAACGCATTTACGACAATGCCTACCGCGTACAGGCACAGGTCGATGTCCTGATGCCCGGCGAAGGGCCGAAGGACGGCAAAGCCGATCGCTCACTGATGGAATCCTATGAATCCGGCAAAGGCATCACCCTGGGCGAGATGCAGCGTTGCGCAGTCAACGTCCTCAACTATGTCATAAAATCGCCGGCATTCAGGAAAGCAAACGGCCTCGCGCCCTTTGACTATCATCCGGACGAACACTGGTTCTCGGTGCATAAGCCGGCGCCCGAAACCGCGCAGCTGACTGCGGTTAAACTGAACGGGAAAACGTTCTCGGGATTTAATCCCATGATCCGGGATTATGACCTCTACTCGCCGGACACGGCAGCGCTGCCTGCATGCTCCGCCGAAGCGATGGAAGGTGCTCGCGTCGACATCACGCAGCCGACGGCCGCGCAACCGGTCGCAACCATTAACGTGTCGAACGGAGCGGAGAAAAACACATACCGCATCTACTTCACGGACGCGGCCGGACTGGCACCTTGCGTGGAAAATCCGGTGTATGCACGAATCTCCGACCTGCAGATAAATGGAAAATCCCTGCCGCAGTTTTATCCGGGCATTTATGAATACCGGATCGGCGTGCCGAACGTGCAGGACGCGGTTGTCACCGCCGAAGTGCCTGAGGGCGTAACCTACCGCATCACGAAACCGGCGGACCGCGACGGCGTGGTGGTCCGCGCCGAATCTCCGCATCAGGCGATGGAATACCGCATCTACATGACACCAAGCGAAGAAGCCGCCGTGTCAGAAAACGACCCCATCCGGATCGCGTCGTCCGGCATCACGAAAATCGAAGCCGAGGATTATCTGTTTAAAACCGATTCATTGAGAACGCAGCCGTGCGAGGACGCCGGCGGAGGCCTGAATGTGGGCTATGTTGCGAAGGACAACTATCTGCTCTACGAAATCAGCGTCAGGAAAGGCGGCACCTATTCGATCAGTCCGCGCATTGCGAGCCATGCCGGCGGCGTATCCCAGCTGAGTTACCGCATCGAGATCGACGGAGAAACCGTTGCATCATTCACGCACGGCGCGACCGGCGGCTGGCAGGAGTGGAAAAGCATTCCGGCCAAGGAATTCCTACTCGACGAGGGAACGCACAAGATGCGTGTCTATTTTGACTCGTCGGACATCAACCTGAACTACCTGCTGCTTCGCCGGTCCAGCTAAGAAAACCGCAATCAGATGAAGATCAGAAAAATCGGATATCACGTTATCGCCCTCACCGCCGCCGGGATCGGCATGGGGGCGGGTCCGGCGCCGGCACAGGAGGTTGAGGTCTGGCTGACGACCTACGACCAAAGCCGCAGGATGGCGCAGCAGGCGTCCGTCGAATTCATGGAAGCCGGCGGCGGAAGCAACCCTGTGCTGGTGGATGAAACAAGGACCTATCAGGAGGTGGAAGGTTTCGGCGCGTCCTTTACCGACTCGACCGCCTACCTGCTGAACTGGGTGGCAACGCCCGCCGCCCGCACCAATGCCATGAACAGCCTGTTCACCCGCGAAGGAAACGGCATCGGCGTCAGTTTTGTGCGCAATCCGATGGGCGGTTCGGATCTGGCCCGCTTCCATTATTCCTACGATGATGATCCACCCGGAGGAACCGATCCGGAGCTGAATTATTTCAGCATTGAACATGATCAGGTTGATATCATTCCCCTGCTCCGCCAAGCGCTGCAGCTCAATCCGCAGCTCACGGTCATGGCATCGCCCTGGAGCCCGCCGGGATGGATGAAGGATTCCGGCTCGCTGATCGGCGGCTCGCTGCTGCCGGAAATGTATGCGCCGTATGCCGCCTATTTTGTTAAATACATTCAGGCCTACGAAGCGGAGGGGATTGCGGTCGACTACATCTCCCTGCAGAATGAACCGCTCTATGTTCCCGGCGATTATCCGGGCATGGGAATGAGTGCAGTCGAGCAGCGCAGCGTCCTGCGCGACTATATTCTGCCGGCGCTGACAGCCGGCAACGTCAGCACCCGGGTACTGATCTTCGATCACAACTGGTCCGACCCGGACTATCCCGCAACCGTGCTTACTGATTCCACGCTGCAGGGCTCCGACCGAATCGCCGGAACGGCATGGCATGGATACGGTGGAACGCCCGGTGTAATGCAGGCGCTGGCCAATCGCTTTCCGGCCAAAGGCAACTACCAGACCGAACATTCCGGCGGGCTCTGGGTGGGCGGCGATGCCAATCAGCTCGTCAACGACTTTACCGAAATCACCCACGTCATGCGCAGCTCGGGAAAGGCCTACGTTAAATGGAGTCTGGTACTGGATGAAAACCATGAACCGAATGCAGGCGGATGCACGACCTGTTCGTCGCTGATCACCATCAACAGCCACACGGGCCAGGTTTCCTACAACACCGACTATTATACCCTCGGACACTTCAGCCGCTTTGTACTGCCGGGCGCCCTCCGCATCTATTCATCCAACGCCGACGGATTGGTCAGCGCCGCCTTCCTGAATCCGGATGACACCAAAGCCCTGGTGGTTTTCAACGACACACCGGACCGCCGGACGTTTCAGGTTGAATGGGGAGAACGCGCCTTTTCCTACACACTGCAGGGATATTCCGGCGCCACGTTTACGTGGAGCGGAACGCAAAGCGGAACCTGCACGATCGATCCCGAAACCCGCATCCAGGCCTCCAGTTTTGACCGCATGTCCGGCATCATGACAGAAGCCACATCGGATTCGGGCGGCGGGTATAACATCGGCTATACCGACAACAACGATTATGCCGTCTACCGCAACGTCGACTTTTCAGCGGCCCTGACCAATCTGAAGATGCGCGTGGCATCGCTCGGCGGAGGAGGAACCGTTGAGTTCCGGCGCGGCAGCCGGACCGGCGCACTGATCAGCGCCCTCACGGTCCCGGACACCGGCGGATGGCAGAGCTGGGAAACGGTCGAGGCCCCGGTCACGCAGCTTCCCGGCGTTTACGACCTCTATGTTGTGTTCAAGGGCGGGTCCGGCATTTGCAACATGAACTGGTTTCAGTTCGAAGGTCCGGCGCCGGCCGGGCCGGCAACCCGGCTGATCTGGTCTGTAGAACCGGAACTGGCCACGAACGGTCTCCCCTTTGCCGTGCAGCCGCAGCTGCAGACCGTGGATCCGGACGGACGTCCAGCGACCGGCGGACTGCCGGCGCGGCTTGATATTCAGATTGCCCTGACAGAAGGAACCGGCTATTTGGCAGGCACCACCAACGTCACGATTGAAACCGATGGATGGGACGGCATACTGCAGTTCACGGACCTCCGGATTGATGCGGGCGGAAGCAATAAGGTGTTAACTGCATCGGTCATGAACACCACAAATATCGTCTCCGCCAACCTGCTGACCAACGGCGATTTTAATACTCCGGAGAGTACGGCCACGGCGACCGGATGGACGGCGGAGGGTATCGGCAACGGCTGGGCCAATCACGAGAACAATGCGTCGGTCTCCGATGACGGTTCCTACTATCTGGTAACGGGCGGCGCCGGCAATGGAGGCGGACGGTTCAGCCAGACCGTACCGGCCGCCGGATCAACCGACTATCATCTGTCCGTCTTGAGCGGCGCAGATGCGTGGTGGCTGCCCACCGGACGAATGACCCTCACTTTCCTCGATAACGATGAAGACGTCCTGGCGACGATTTCCCGGACCACGGTGGATCCGGCTGTATATGGACAAAACTTCGATATTTCCCATCCATGGGAGCACTATTTGATCGATGCAACCAGTCCGGATGGTACGACCCGGATGCTCGTGGAATTTTCATCCAATGAATCATCCGCTTCGGGGTATGAGGAAACCGCAACCGGAAGCGTATGGTTTGAAAACGCGGAACTGATCAGCCGGCAGGAGCGACCGGTTCTCATCGCGGCAGCCTCTCTCCCCTTCACGGTTCATGACGCCCTTCCTGATCCGAACAACCGGATCATTGCCATTACCGCAGACCAAACAGGCGCCTACACGCTCGAATGTGAAGGAACAATGGGAGTCACGTACTGCGTTCAGATGACCACCAACCTACAGGTGCCGATCGCATGGACCGCGATTCACGACAGCACAAACACCGTCACCGATCTCTCCGGCACATGGAGCTTTACCGGTACCAACAGAAGCCGCTCAGAATTCTTTCGGACGGTCATAGCTCGATAGTATTACGGGATCATCCTGAAAAATGCCGGGGCAGTCATCACCGGCGCGCCCACGACCTCCACGGCTTCCCTGAAGACCATCTTCAGCAGCCCGAGGGGCACATCGAACGGTAAGGATGCAGGCGTATACATGTATCCTGAAAGGCTGTATTCCTCCCAGGCAGGGCCGGACCGGTCTGCAGGACCGCCGGTTTCCGGTGCGGGAAACACGGCCTGACTGAAATCGCTTACAATGGTAAAGCAAATTATTCCACATATAATTTTACACCGTTTGCTACCATATATTTATAAAATTACCCTTGTTTTTGTTTGCGCTTACATGTAACCCGTTACATTCAGACATGAATCGTGGCATGCACCTATCGAGGCGCACGAGAAGTGAGACAAAACAAAACGAGGAGAAAAAATGAAGAAAACGACATGGATTGCTGCAGTGGTTGCATTGGCCGGAGTGGCCAACGCCGGCCTCTTTACGGTCCCGAACGGGGATTTTGAAGCCGGTGATGACGGCAACTGGACCTCAGACGGCGGTGAGTGGGATGTCGGTGGGTACACGGCCACCTATGAAGCCACCGGCGGAAGCGGCGATAACGGCGGATACGGCCAGATTGAATCGTGGGGGGCTAACTGGTCCATCTTTGTCAATCCAACTACCGCCGGTACTGCTGGCGGAGGAGTTCCCGTTGCTGCTATCGGCGTTGTTGCAGGCACGGACAACACCTTCACCATTGACCTGAAAAATTTTGCCGGCACCTCCCCCGGCGGCATGAAGGTCGAAGCCTGGGCAGGAAATGTCCTGATTGGAAACAGCGGCGATGTCCGTGCGGCGGCACCTTCTGCAGATTGGCAAACCTTCGAGTTCAGCTGGGCCGTTCCCTCAGGAACGGAAAAGATGATTTTTGTCCCGCTTTGGGGAGCAGACTCTACGGTTGGATTCGATAATGTCGGCGTGAACAGCGTCATTCCTGAACCGGCCACGATGGGACTGATCAGCGTCTTCGGCCTCGGGCTTGTCTTCTTCCGCCGGAGATTGCGCAACTAATAGGTCGCATAGAATCATCCAAAATGGATGCCATGGCATCCTGCGGATGATTGATAAAGCCCTCGCGGAAACGCGGGGGCTTTATCATTGCCGAATAATCACTGAAATGAGATCACCCGATAGACGTTGTGCGCTTCACCATCCGCATCAAACAACGTATTGGTGGCGCCGGCGCCCCTGAATGAATTTCCCAGATCGTTCCAAACCGTATTGGTTCCCTGTTCCGCTTCTGACCACTGCACCTGATAGGTAATGTTGTTGCTGGCAAACCATGAAATGCCGACGCCCTGTGCAATCGACGCTTCAAACGGAGGGGGGAGAAGCGGGCTGGCGACCGCATATGCACTGTCCGGACTTTCGCCGGTGCTGTTGAATGCGGAGACCACATAGTAATAAGTCTGTCCGCCGGCGACGGTATCAACATAGGACGACGTCGTCACCGTGCCGACCACGTTGGTATAGGGGCCTTCAGCATCGGCGGCGCGTTTGATGTTATATCCGGTCGGACTTCCATCGGCGAGCGTCCAGCTCAGGCGGACCTGATTGATTCCTGCCACGGCATTGAGACCGGTCGGAGCATCCGGCGCAACAATGACCGCATCCACGACATCGGCATAGGAGTCGGCCACCCGGATTTCATCGATTGTAACCGATCCGGCGCCGGACACATTCAGGCCGACGCCCGAAATGCTTCCGATATCAAACGTGCTGCAGGAACCAACGGCATCCACTCCGGGTTCCGGCTGGTTTGCGGTCGGGTTCAGATAGACCGTGACGGTGTCGTTATTGCCGGAGGTATTGAATTCAATCTTCAGGACCACGAGATAGGTCGCTCCGTAGGTTCCTAGTTCGAGCAGCTCAAGCGTCGAAGCGCCCGTGGCCGTCGTGCCGGCGGTCGCCATGGAACCCAGTCCCAACTGTCCCTGCGTTCCGGAATAGGGAGACAGCCCGAAACCGAACCAGAGGCTGTCGGACTGATCATTCGGGAAATAGACCCCGTTAATATTTGCGCCGGGATTGCCCGCACTCGTTTTAAACAGGAAGCTGATCCATTTCGTGCCGCCGGAGAGTGGACTCGAAAGACTGACGGTCTGGCGGGCGCCGGACGACTGCAACGCACTGCTGGCCGTCGGAAGCCCGGAATAGGTCAGGCCGGAGACAATCTGTCCGGCGGTCCCGCAGGCCCATTCTCCGGTAAAACCATCGCCCGTGGCGACGGTGCCGGATTCAAGACTGCTGTAATCAAACGGTTCGTAAGCCGTCGCGCCGGCATGAACCATGCCGGTCATGGAAAGGATTGCGAGCGCGGTACGTGCGGAGTGTTTGAGATATCTGTTCATGATAATCACGGGAGTTGGAGGATGCGGTAAAAACGGTTGGAGTGACTGCCGGCAGGATCAAAAACCGTATGGGTTGCGCCGTCGCCGGCAACGGGCGGATCCAGCGTACTCCAGACCGTATTGGTGCCGAGTCCGGATGTCCACTGCACGGAATAATCCGCGCCGGACTCCGTCGGCCAGCTGATGCCGACGCCGCGAGTGAGCACGGATGAGACCACATTGGTCTGCAGGGCGGCACCGCCGGAAAAATAGATATCATCCAGCTCGATGTCCGAGATCGGACCGTCCGTTCCCAGTATCTGAAACAGCTGGCTCACTTCGGAAAAATCCACTTCGGGACCGAGATCGGCCACCGGGATTTCGATGGCATGCCACTGTCCGTCACGGGCAAAGCCGTAGGGATCGCTGCCCGCAGCAAACGGAATCCACTTCTGCCCCACCCCGTCCATGTTACCGCTCTTCATTCCGAGCTGGAAGGTGACGGAGGAGCTGGTCTTCATCGCCACATGCAGTTTCCCGTCGGGATTATCGAACGAGGAAAGATCCAGCTTTACGTTGGGCGAGAAGGCCGCACCGAACCATGTCAGACCGGCGGCCGACTGGAAGCTGAGGCTGTTTTCGCCCTCAAACGGATCCTGCGTTATGGCCTGAAGGGTTTTTTCCCAAACAAAAAAGTTTCCGTCTTCACTCAGGGAAAATGCGCCGGCATTCCGGTTGGTTTCGGTTTCGGTGAAGATTCCGTAACTGCCGCTTGCGGGCTTCGTGCGCGGAACGCTCGGCTCCCACCAGATATTGTCGATCGACAGCGTCGTGGAAGAGGATACCGAATCGGCCAGCAGCATGAAGATCTGGTGGATGGTTTTGAAGTCGGTATTGGCAAACCGGTTCAACGGAATGCTCATTGAGTGCCAGGCGCCGTCGCGGGCAAAGCCGAACTCGGCAGATTCATCGCCCAGCGGCAGCCAGAACTGTCCTGCGCGCGAGCTCTGAATGCCGATCTTGAGCGTATCGCTCAAGGTGGTCTGGATATCAAAATGCAGGTACCCGTCGGAATAGCCGGACATGTTGCGGAAGCTCGGAAGGAATACGCCCATCCCGCACCATGCCGCCGAGCCGACATCAAAGGTCCAGCATTCCGAACCTTCGGATGGAGCGGCCTGCTGATCCGAAAATACCATGGTGTTTTCCCACGGGTAAACCGCCGCTTTATCACTGTACGGCCAGTCAGCCGCCGTATCATCGCCGAAAACAAGCGCATTATCGACCGGCGTGGTTTCGGTAAATACCCCGAACGCGCCGGATTCCGCCGCATCCGCCCCGTTAAAGATTTCCGTATATCCGTTATCTTCAAGCCGGACCCAGTCGACCTGCATCTTTGCCGGAAACGGCGCCGTTATCTGCCCCGGATCCGAGATCTCCACATAGTTCCATCCTCCGACGGCAACGTTAAGGATCACAAAATGCGGTTGGTGATATTCCGAAAAGGAATCGGCGGAGATATCCCACGAGGCAAACTGGACGTCGTCGATAAAAAACGAGAGAGCCGTCGGCGTCCATTCCAGTCTGTAGCGATGAAAATCAGCGCTCAGATCCACAGGCCCAAGCACATCGGAAGCATTCAGCCACTGCGTCTTGTATTCATAATCGCCGGCAGCATTGGAATAGTGAATGGCGCAGTTGATCTTTTCATGCTGCGTGCCCTCCAGAATACCTCCGGTCGAGCCGGCTTCGAGAATGTCGATCTCCCCGCATCCCGGCCAATTGATTCCGGGAAAGTTGTTTCCAAGCAGCCAGAACGCCGGCCACAGTCCGTTGGCCGTATCGGGCAGTTTGATCCGCGCCTCAAGCGAACCGTATTTAAAGGCGAAGCGCCCTTGCGTCAGCATGCGGGCCGAGGTGAATGCGTTGCCGGAATAGTTTTCGCGCCGCGCCTCGATCACCAGGCAACCGTTCTCGATATAGGAATTTTCCGAGCGCGCGGTATCATATTCCAGCTGTCCGTTGCCGAACCCGCCCCCGCCGACATCGTAGGTCCACGTGTTAAAATCGATCGATGATCCGTTAAACTCGTCGGACCACACCAGCTCGGATCGGGCCACCCCGCCCGAGCAGGTCAGGACCACGAGACCCAGAAGTACTTTTTTAAAATCCATACAAATCCTTTCCGGATGCCGGCCGAATAAACCGGACGGCAGGCAGTGAGTACACGGGTAAAAGTGCTGAGACATACGACTTCATAAAGCAATGCATCGCCATTCACAACGAAAATACGCTTGTTTTTGTAAGCGCTTTCATCTACACCTTTTTCATCTGCGACGCGAGGGCTTCGATCATTCGTACCTACGTGTGCATTTATTCAACGGGACATGCCATGGGCGACGAAACACTTGAAAAACCTGAAACTGCCGTGATAACCCCACCGGTCTGGTGCGATGAATTTGATCATGGATCGGCGCCGGACGAGCGCAAATGGTCTTACGACCTGGGTGCCGGCGGCTGGGGAAACCGCGAGCTTCAGACGTACACCGCCGATCCGGCCAACGTACGGATCGAAGACGGCCGGCTCGTGATCACCGCCCTGAAAGAAAAGGACGGTTTCACATCGGCACGCATCAAAACCGAGGGCAAATTTTCCTTCCGGTACGGCACACTCGAAGCGCGCATTCAGGTTCCCGATATGGGCAACGGCCTGTGGCCGGCGCTCTGGATGCTGGGAAACAGTTTCTCAAATATCGGCTGGCCGGCCTGCGGCGAGCTGATCGCCATGGAAATGGGCATCGGCGGCGCCATTGCCGATGGCGTGGTCAACCGCCGGGTTACCTCCGCCGCCCACTGGCAGGTGGAGAGGCGGCATAATACCGCCGGCGCCACGCTGGATCATCCGACCGATCTCACCGATGGATTCCACACGTACCGGATGGAATGGACACCGACCGAATTAATCACATCGATCGATGACAGCCGGATCTGGTCGCTGGACATTTCCGGAATTGAACAGTTTCACAAGCCGCATTTCCTGCTCCTCAACCTCGCCGTTGGCGGAGATTATGCGGGAATACATCATCCGGCGGATATCACCGCCCCCTTACCGGCCGAATACCGCATTGACCATATCCGGGTATTCGATAACGGACATACGAAAGTAATCATATGAACAGCAAAATCATTCAATGCCTGACCATGGCCATCCTCTCCCTTTCGTGCACCGCTCGGGCCCAGATCTGGAGCGAAGAGTTTAACACCGGGAGCCTGCCGGACCGCGATATCTGGTCCTACGACACCGGAGCCGGCGGCTGGGGCAATGCCGAGCTGCAGGAATACACCACCAACTCCGCCAATGCGCGCATCGAGGACGGGCAGCTGGTGATCACCGCCATCCGGCAGGGAAACAGTTTTACCTCCGGCCGCGTGAAGACCCAGGACAAGCTTACCTTCAAATACGGAACGGTGGAGGCCCGCATTCAGATTCCCGATCTGGGAAACGGACTCTGGCCGGCGTTCTGGACGCTGGGAAATAATATATCAAGCGTCAGCTGGCCGGCCTGCGGGGAAATCGACGTGATGGAAATGGGCAACGCCGGCGCGATCGCCGATGGCGTCGTCAACCGCCGGACCGGCTCCACGGCCCACTGGGAAAGCGGCGGCGGTCATGCCTCTTACGGATTGAATAAGGATGTGGCCTCCAACCTCAACGGTTCGTTTCACATCTATCGCATGGAGTGGACGCCGGACGCCATCAAGACCTACATTGATGGAATCTGGATCTGGACCATCGATATTTCCGGCGGCGCGGCATCGGATCTCGAAGAGTTTCATCAGCCGCATTTCTTTGTCCTGAACATGGCCGTCGGCGGAACCTATACGGGAATCTATAATGCGAGCGGAATCACCGCCGCCTTCCCGGCAGAATACCGGATCGACTATATCCGGCTCTATGACAACGGCTACACCGAGCTCGGAGGAACCTCGACCGTCACCCCGCCGGACCCCGGGAGCAATCTGCTCACCAACGAAGGATTTGAGTTCGGCACAACCGGCTGGAGCACCAGCCTGAGCGGCGGTAGCGCGGATACCTCGTCTTCGCGAGCCAAAGAGGGATCGCAATCGCTGATCATCAACAGCGACGGCGCAGGCGACTGGGCCTCTCCAAACGCCTCGCAAAGCTTCCAGGCCTCGGAAGGTGATGTGTTCAACCTGCAGGGCTATCTGCTGAATCCATCAAGTGATCCGATTTCCGGCTCGTCGTTCGGACTGTTTAAAATCGAGTTCCGCGACGGAAGCGGAAACGTTCTGGATCCGGCGACGGTTGACATCGGAGGCTCGGCGGCAGCGCCTTATTACGGCGCGGAATCCACGCCGTTCCTGAATGCGTCAAGTCCGACGGACTCCTGGATCTTCAGCGAGGTGCAGGCGGAGGCGCCGGCCGGCACGGCAACGGTCGGGTTCTACCTGCTGAATGTCAACCAGCCGGGGAATACCGGCCCGGTATACTTTGACGCCATTCAGGCGACACTCATCGGCGATCCCGCCGAGCCGGTCAACCTGAGCGCCTCGGTGACAGGGGATCAAATCCAGCTCAGTTTTCCTTCGCAGAACGGCGTCAATTATCAGCTCGCCTATAAAAGCTGCCTGACCAACGCAGCATGGATTCCGCTGGAAACCGTTGTCGGCGACGGATCGACCAATACGCTTTCCCAGACCATCACCAGCCTGAACCGTTTCTACACCATCCTGATTCCCTGATCGCTCGGGACAAAGACAGCGCTTACATTTTCGGGGATGAAAAAGAGGCTCCGTTTCCCGTGGTTTTCCGTGCAACCAACGCGGTTTCCATCAGCACGGATTCCGCAGGGAGCTCTTTGTTCTTGATGCGTTCGGCCACCAGTCGCGCAGCTTCCTCGCCAATCTTCTGCATGGGAACGCGGACCGTCGTCAGACCGATATACTGGGCAATTTCGTTATTGTCGAACCCGATAACCTGAACATCTCCCGGAATCGATACGGAGGCCTCGTTCAGCACATCGAGCACCCCGAGCGCCATGGCATCATTGAATGCAAAGACGGCTTCAGGAAAGGCGCCGGACTGCTTGACATATTCTTCAAAAACGGCGCGGCCGCCTTCGTGATAAAAATCGCCGTGCAGCACAACCAGCTCAACATCACACGCGGCGTCTGCCACCGCCTGCCGGACCCCGCGAAGGCGCTCCTGACTGTCGTGGTTGTCTTCGGGACCGGTTATCACAATCAGCGATTTCGGCCCCTTTTCCAGCAGGTGCTTCACCGCATCCCCCGCCCCCTGAAAGTTTTCGAGGAGCACGGAATCCATGGCCGGCTGGTCTTCATGCTTCTGGCCGATCAATGCAATGGGAATATCACTTCCGGCAAGCTTCCGGATCTGCTCCGGCTGAAGCGGGGTATCGTTACTGAGGATCAGCGCATCCGCCCGCCCCTCCCCGCTCAGCGAAGAGAGAATATCGGAAAGATCCGAGCCGGAATGGTAAAAGGAGATCAGCAGTTTCAGGTTTGCACGGGTAGAGACCACATCGATGCCCCGGAGGACCCGCACATAGTATCCGTTATCGATTACCGGAAGAATCACGCCGATCGTATCGGTTTTACTTCCGGCCAGCATACGGGCTGCATGGCTCGGATAATAATTCAGCTCTTTCATGGCCTTGAGCACGCGTTCGCGTGTCGCCTCCTTGACCAATCCGCTGCCATTAATCACCCGCGAAACCGTCGCCGTCGAAAGCCCGGTTTTTTTACATACATCATATAGAGTCGCCATAATGCCCCTTCACCCATTCCCGCCATTGATAAAAGTTCTATTTCATGTTCGGTCGTGCAGTTCGTCAAGGCTAAATTCCCCGCGCAAATCAGCCGCCGAAAAGCATCCCGCCAGTACAGTCCCCAACCGGGAAAACAGTTCTTAATATATGAATCCGAAATGATTTTGCGAGATTTGCCTTTACTAATTGTAAGCGCTTTCATAAAACATCAGGTGCAACATGAGGAAGAAGCTTTACCGCCGGCGGAAACCCGGGATCCGGGCGCGGCAACCACACATCCGCCGTATAGCAGACAATGGAGGGATAGAGAAATGAGCAGACAACAAAACCTGAAAATACTGGCCGCAGTGCTGGTAACGGCTTCCACGGCCCTTACTTCGCTGGCGGGCTTCGATCAGTTCGGCGACCCCAGCGGGGCAATGAATGTGTACAATAACGTCAACGGTTCGCAGGGCGACTGGCTGTGGTACAGCGGCTGGGGTCTTGCAGATCTGCAGGCGCTGACAACCGACAACCGGACCTTTGAGCTGCTTCCCAACATCAACTGCTATAACGATACGGACGCATATTGGTCCGACGGCAACGGCGACGGCAACAAATTCATGGATGCCACAACACTGTTTGAAATGACGATACAGTCCGGACAGAGCAAAGCCATGTTTACCTTTGACGTGGATGCGTTTGATCTCGACCCGCGCTATGAGCTAGTTGGCTTCATCAAAGTTCTCGATCCGAACAACAACTATCAGCCGGTATTCGAAAACTATGAAACCGTTACAAACACCGGATCCATTGTTATTTCAAACAGCTTTTCAGCGGCCTACAGCGGAATGGCATTGCAGGCAGGCTGGATGATGAGCGGTCTGAATGCGAATCCGGCCGATGACTGGGGCTCCGCCACCGTGACCGCCACGTTTCTGGGTGTGGACTCCGACGATCAGGATCCGCCCACTCCGAATCCGATGACTTTTGCGTCCGCTCCGCATGCGGTCAGTGACTCCGCGATCAGCATGACCGCCACCACCGCAACGGATGACAGCACCGTGGAATACTATTTCACCTGCACCTCCGGCGCCGGACACGACAGCGGATGGCAGAGCGGCACGACCTATGTCGACAGCGGTCTGGCTCCGAACACCGCGTATGCCTACACGGTAACGGCCCGGGACACGAGTTTTTCCTATAACGAAACCGCGCCCTCGGCGGCAGCTTCCGCAACCACTCAGGGAGCGGACAATGAAGCCCCGACCCCCAACCCCATGACGATTGCGGACACCGATCCGAGCCCGGTATCCATCATGCTCACTGCCACAACGGCAACAGATGACTCCGACGTTGAATACTATTTCACCTGCACAGCCGGGGCCGGACATGACAGCGGATGGCAGAGCAGCCCGGTCTATGTAGACACCGGACTGGTTCCGGCCTCCAATTATACTTACACCGTCACGGCACGCGACCTGAGTGCGCTGACCAACACAACGGCAGCCTCCAGCCCGGTACTGGTATCCACGCTGGCAAACCCGGGTTCCGGCTCCATCACCAATTCCCTGACGGAATTGAGCGGAGCCTCCTCCTCCGGCCAGACCCTCCATGAACTGGCAAAGGCCGGTTTTGAAATGGCGGATGTCACAACCGCCGGAAAAGTCGTTACATTCGGGCCCAACGGCGTGACCTATAACCCGAGCGCAACCTGGCAGAGCCGTAACGTCCTGCGCACGATCGGCAGTGATTATGGCGACGGTGACTTTGAAGTCTATGCAACGGTCATCATCCAAGGTACCACGGAACAGGCCTCCTTCATCGGTGTCGGACAGGGCCTGATCGGCGGCTGGGGCGTTCCGGACTTCGAACTGGCCGGCGTGAATGCCATCAACGCGGAAGTGCAGTATAACTGGTGCAAGATGTGGACATGGCTCGACGGAACGGCCGCAGTAACCGCGGAAAGCGCCGGCATCAGCTCCGTCACCAACCGTCTCCGCATGGTTCACGATGCCACGGCCCAGACCATTACCGTGGAAGTAGATACCGACTACATCATCGGCGAAGCCTTTGTTGCCGACCGCGTACTGGCAACCAACTCTACCGTCGGCGTGTGGGCGGATATGCCCCAGCGCATCTACATGGGCGCCGGCGCCGGAGTCGTTGTCCGCGATCTCCAGATCACCGCCAGCACGGTTGCTCCGCCGGTAGTTCCTGTAACCGACCTGGCGATCGCGCCGGTAACCGGCGGCGTTGAACTGCAGTGGACCGGCGTGGCCGGACAGGTGTACAGCCTTCAGTATAAGACCGACCTGACAGCGGAAACATGGACGGCGGATCCGTCATCGGGAGCGTCCGATATCACGGCAACGGTCGACGGCCCGCTTTCGGCCACCTCCACCGTGGATGAGCCGGCGGCCTTCTATACGGTGGTAACAGAATAGAAGCACGAAATCCGTCAGATTGAAGAAACCGGTCATGCAATCACATGGACGGTTTTTTCTTGCAAAAGAACCAAAAAGAATTGCTACAGACCATGTTACATCATTTCTGATGCCCACGCACAGCATGCACCGCTCAGGCGGGAGAATATACGAAAGAAACATTTGAATGATCCCTCCTTCTGGTGCTTATTACGGACGAGGTTTGGTATGTATCAACGAACATTAAATATATTCATTGCAACACAGGATCGGCAGATTGAAGCAATCCTGCGGGATGTACCCCCGGCAGAAAGGTTTTCAAACCAATTCTTCTGCCAGTCCGGAATTGATGAAGTCGACCTGAAAAAGTGCAAGGTTATCGTTCTCGATTTCGAAACCACAAATCCGGTGTCTCCGGAAAAAATACTCAAAGCAAAGGATGAGGA
>JAFGVP010000147.1 GCA_016937945.1 Pontiellaceae bacterium
GGAACTGGGTATATGGAACAGACATCGAAAAACTTAATAAAACCGGGCGTTCATAATCGGGTAACGCCCTCTATGGGATGACAGTGAATGTATTTCATTATTCTGTATCCAACGTCCGGTGTGACCTGACCGGGACATAAACGCCTTCGATAGACGTTGGGTTTTCCGGGTAAGGTCTATCCCTGATGGGGAGTCTATTTATGTGTGTTTGGCTGAATGATTATTTCATGGAAAAAGCAGATGCAAGAAAAAGCCCGGCCGGTCTTTATGAACGGCGAAAGCAAGTGATCCGCCTCTATCGTGATGGATACCGTCCCGGCAGGATTTCCGAGTTGAGCGGATTGAGCCGCGGGTCGGTCAATACCGCCATAAATCTTTACAAGGAAGATGGTGTTTCTTCCCTGAAACCCAGGACCAGGGGGCGAAGGACCGGCATGTGCCGCAGACTGGACGCGGAACAGGAAAAACGACTTCAACAGCTCATCTGCGAAAAGCGGCCCGAACAGTTGAAAATGGACTTTGCCCTGTGGACGCGGGCAGCAGTCAGGGAGCTGAGATCGGGCACGAGTTCGGACTCGATATACCCATCCGATCCGTCGGAGAATATCTGCGTCGCTGGGGTTTCACGCCGCAAAAGCCCATCAAGCGCGCTTATGAACGGCAGCCCCTGGCTGTGCGCAAATGGTTGGATGAATAATATCCGACCATCGAAAAGCGGGCCGTTGCGGAGAGCGCCGAAATCCATTGGGAAGACGAGACGTCCATCATGAATACAGATGTGAGGGGGCGCAGTTATGGTGGAGACACTGGGATTGCGCTTTGACAGGATTACAGGATAAACCAGATCAAATCCGGTGCATCACAGGAGGAATAGCTTTTTATAGTGTTGAGTTGCAATGGATCGCGGGAATTTATGGTGGGGATGACCGATCGGTGGGATGAGGAGAATTCTTTTGGAGGCATGATCCAGATGATCCTGTTGTCCTGACGAAAAACCATCATTCACCACAAAAATATACGTAGAGCCAAAAAATAACGAAAAAAAAGGAATAAGGCAGTGGTCATATTCGACTCCTTAAGCAAAGGAACCCGAATCGGTTTCGGAAGGAGTACTATGAACGATAACCCATTTTATGATTTACGATGGTGGTCTGACTTTCTCTCGGCGGACGATATGACGCAGGGCGAGCTGCTTATTGAGGCGCTGTGTTCGTTACAGGGATTGAGTTATTCTGAATATACGCAGCTGGCGTCTTTGCTGACAGATTGTCCGCGCGGCTGCCGAAGCAGCGGATATAACGGGGCATTTGACGAGCGCTATCTTTATCCGCTCTATATCAATTATGAAGTTACGCTGACCCAGACCGAGGGACGGCTTGAGTTGTACGCGGTGGATCGCCATCGGCTTTTCTTCGATAAGACCCTGCTTATTTCCAATGCCCGCCATGATGTCGACTGGCATAAGCTGCATGAGGCTGTTAAGGATGAAATCCGGGCGATGTATCCGCACATTAACGGCTGGCATGCCAATGAATTGATCTGGAATGCCTATCTCTGAGGCGTTCTATTGGATAAGAAGTAACGGCCGCCAGTCAATTACTGTCGGCAAAATCGTTCGTATTCTTCGATCGCGTAACGATCCGTACAGCCGGCAACATAGTCGCAGACCGTGCGCCAGAGTCCTTCTTCTTCAATCCGCGCACGGGCCTTTTTCCCCATGGTTTCCGGTTGCTCGATATAGTGGAGGAACAGCCGGCGCATCATGCTAACCGATTGTCGCGTTGCGTCGGCCACCCCATGGTGAAAATAGAGGTTTTCAAACATGAAGGCCGTGAATTCATCCAGTATGCCTTTCATTACGGGACTGAAATCCACGATGCGTTCCGGCGCGGTCATGACCATTTTTGGTGAGTCCGGCGCATGCTGTTCCAGTTTTTCATAGGCGTGCCGGGTGACATCAACCATCTGCAGCTCCAGCATGGAGCGGATCGTCGCACGGACAAACTGATCCTGAGATAGGCTAGGATAACGGTTGCGCGTTTCCGAGGCCGCCATGCGCCAGAATTCGGTGGTTTCAAGCTGGGCTAAGGTAACAATTCCCGCCTCAAGGCCATCGTCCACGTCGTGGGAGTGATACGTCATGTCATCGGCAATGTCCGCAATCTGCGCCTCGATGGCCTGAAACGGACCGATCGGGTATCCGTCCAGCGAGGCTCCTTCAATATGGGCTTCGTGCTTAAGCAGTCCGGCGCGGACCTCCCAGCTCAGATTCAGTCCTCGAAATCCGGGATAGGGCGACTCCACGACTTCAATGCAGCGCAGACTCTGCAGATTATGGTCAAAGCCGCCATGGTTGCCCATGAGTTCGTCAAGTGCGTCTTCGCCAGCGTGGCCGAACGGGCTGTGGCCGATGTCGTGCGCCAGGCAGATGCATTCGGTCAGGTCTTCGTTGGCCCGCAGGATACGCGCGAGCGTTCGACCCACCGCCGACATCTCCATCGTGTGCGTGAGGCGGGTCCGATAGTGGTCGGCGGTTCCGTTTACAAAAACCTGCGTCTTGTATTCCAGGCGCCGGAAGCAGCGGCTGTGGAAAATTCGGTCGCGATCCCGTGCAAAACAGCTGCGCAGCGGGTGGGGCGGTTCGTCGTGTTTTCGGCCTTTGCTTTCTGCGCTTTTTGCCGCGATTGCAGAAAGAAGAACAAATTCAATTTCTTCCTGCTCTTTTCTCGACTGTGTTTCTCTGCCCATGTAGTTTTTTCAAGCTGTCGTTTCTTACGGGGAATACAGTTCAATGGTTGGGTGTAGATGTCAATTCGTTAACCACAGGGACTTCAATGAAGTGGTATTTTGTCAAAGACGGCAGTCAGGTCGGCCCGTTCTCGCAGGCCGGTTTTCTGGAACACGTGGAACGCGGAGAAATCAAAAAGGATACACTGGTCTGGAATCAGGACATGCTGGACTGGTGTGCATACAAGGATCTTCCGGATACAATCGGGGAGAAGCTTCTGCAGGATGAACAGTCCCCAGACGCCAAATGCTCCATGTGCGGCAAACCGTTTGGTGCGGATGAGATGATTTCATTCGAAGGTAAACAGGTCTGCGCCAACTGCAAGGGAACGTTTGTTCAGCAGATTCGGGAAAACTCCGATATCAAGACCCGCGTTTCCATGGAGTATGCTGGTTTCTGGCGTAGATTCGTCGCGGTATTCATTGATAGCATCATCATGAATGTTGTCACGATACCGGGCAATCTGGGGTTTCAGTATTTCATGGTCCACGTGGACGAGGGGGCGCTTTTCGGCGTGCTGGCAGCACTTTGCTATATTCTAATGGTTTTTGTTCCTGCCTTGTATTGGATCCTGATGCACGGAAAATTCGGTGCTACAGTTGGTAAAAAGGCTATGGGAATCCGGGTTATCATGGCAGACGGAAGCCGAATGACTTGGGGGCGTACCATCGGGCGCTATTTTTCGACGATGCTCAGCTCGATTCTATGTATTGGTTATATCATGGCCGGCTTTGACGAGGAAAAGCGGGCCTTGCATGATCGTATCTGCAATACGCGTGTTATACGCGTCTAGTTCGTCATGAACCGATTTAACGTGAAATGCCCGGAATGCACCTACCCGCTAGCGGCGGAGCATTACAACACGCCTGTGGGCCATCAGGTTTGCGGAAACTGCCTGTCCAAGGTCGTGGTGCATGCGCTGCCCGCGCTCTATCGGAAGAAACAGAGCGGGGCGTCGGCTCAAGAGGCTGGGCTTGACGATGCCGGATGCTATTTTCATGAATCAAAGAAAGCGGCGCATGTCTGCGATTCATGTGGGCGCTTTCTGTGTGAGCTGTGCGCGCTCCCGATGGGTGAGGAGACGCTTTGCACGTCCTGTCTGGAACATCATCGCAGCGAATCATCATCCCGGCACGACTTTATTCCTCGTCAGTTTCGTTATGACAGGCTTGCGCTGGGATTGGCTATAATCCCGCTGGTCTATTTCCCGCTGACCTTGTTCACCGCACCTGCGGTCCTGTTTATTGTCCTTCGTTACCGGAAGAAGGAACTCTTCATGGCGCAGCATGTTAAGGGACGCATGGTAACCGCGTTTATTCTGGGGCTCCTAGAAGTCCTCGGATGGTTGGTCGCTTTTATCGCTTTGATTGGATGGTTTATCAATGAATGAGCCTTCTGAATACAGGAAGATGAATCGAGGCAGTCGGGCCCGGCTGTCTCTCCAGCGCATATGGATCGGGCGGGATCACCTGTTACTGATTCGGGCGTCCGGTTGGAATGAAGTGTATCGGCGCTTCTACTTCGAAGACATCCAGTCTTTCACCATGATCTGGTCGCGGGGCTATGTCATCTGGGGCATTCTGCTGCCATTGCTCGCATTGATTCTGTTCGCCATGGTCTGGTCCTGGGGGGCGCGGATTGCGGCCGGCATTACCGGCGGAGTTTTTCTGATGCTCTGGATGGTACACCTGCTCAAGGGGCGCACGTGTAAATGCTGGCTGCAGACGGGCATCAACAATGAGCGTCTGCATATGCTGAAAAGGGTCTCGCATGCCCGGAAGTTCTGGGAACAGGTCGAGCCGCTTCTCATTGCGGCCCAGGGCGATTTTTCGCTGGAAGAGATGGACGCCGTCGGCATGTTTCCCGATCGTAAAATGAGGCCGGTGCCGCCCGCCGTTCCGCGTGTGGATGACCCGAACGCCGGCGCGGAAGGTGCCTCCGATGAAACGGCGGTGGTAAACTGATGGAGACGCTGTATAGAAGCCGATGCATCAACCATGAAGGACGCGAAGCCGTAGCCCGCTGTCCGGAATGCGGCCATTTTTTCTGCCGCGAATGCATCACCGAACATGACGGCATGGTGATCTGTGCAGTTTGTCTACAGCACCGATCTTCGAACCGGGATGAGTCAGAACCGCAGCATCGCATGGCTCATGCGTTGGAGCGGTTCGCATTGGGACTCAAGTTTATCTGCGGTCTTTTCGTTTTCTGGCTGGTACTTTACGCCATCGGTCAGGTTCTGATTTCCATTCCGGAAGATTTTCACTCCGGTAAAATATGGAGCGAATTCTGATGGTCCGTCAACAGGACAACGAAGGCGAGGGATGCATTGACCTGCTCGAGCGGGCCGTATTTCTATTGCGCTCTATTCCCCTTCATGGATTTCTCCTCTACTATGCCGGCGCAATTCCGTTTCTCATAGGCCTGCTCTTTTTCATTGCGGATATGTCTGCGAGTCCATTTGCCAAAGGGCATTGTGCCGCTGCCTCGCTCGGCGTGACCCTGCTGTATATCTGGATGCGCACGTGGCATACGCTTTTCTGCAGGCGACTGTTGAATGAATTCGGGCTGGCGGAAGCGGTCCGGCACCCGCTCCGTATGGTCTTTCGACTCGCCGCCTTTCATATGATTTATTCGAGCTGGAGCATTATTATTCTGCCGCTTTCCATGGTTATTGCGCTTCCGTATGCCTGGGTGCTCGCCTATTTGAATAATCTCTGCATGGTGGATACGGAAGAGAAATCCTTTAAAGAGGCGGCCGCCCATGCCCGCCGATCGAGCCGCCCGTGGCCCGTGCAGAATCATTATGTGGTATTGATTCTCGGCGTTTGCTGGATGGTGGTTGTGATTAATCTTATCACGGCCCTGATTCAGGGACCGAACCTGCTTAAACAGATTGCCGGTGTGGAAACCTCCTTCTCGCAGATGTCCGGTTGGATGATGAATTCCACTTTTCTCTGCATTGTGATCGCACTTGCTCATTTGGTGATCGATCCCTTGGTAAAGGCCGTCTATGTAATACGATTTAACCGGATCGACTCCATTACCACCGGAGATGATATTCTTGCTTCGTTGAGGAGGCTTCCTCCGAAAAGACGACTTGCCGGAGCCGGACGGGCCATTGCGGTATTGGGTTTCCTGCTCTTGCTTCAACCGGTTCAGCCGGCATGGTCCGATGCATCGGGTGAATCATCCATATCGGTCGAACAACTTGACCGGACGATTGATGATGTCATGACGGAACGGGAGTTTACCTGGCGCATGCCGCGTGATTATGTGGTAGACGAAGATCTTGAGTCCGGTTTTTTTCAGCAGTTTTCGCGGTCCGTTGCCGATTGGGTCGAGGCGTCGTTTGAAAAAATCGGAGAGTGGATTGACCGGTTTTATGATTGGCTGACGCGGCATGATGAGGACCGGTCGGAAAAGGACCGGAACCGAAACAACGGGGGGCTGAGTCCGGAATTCTTTAAGGGGCTGTCGGTTGTTCTTCTGGTGGCTCTCGTGGCTGTGCTGATCTATGCCATCGTCCGAATGATTATGAACCGCCATGGCGGAGTGGGGGATGTGCGCGAGGCACAGCCGGTAAGGGTTTCCGTGGATCTGGATGCTGAAGATCTGGTTGCCACGCTCCTTGAAGAAGACGAGTGGGTACGCCTGGCCCGTGAGATGGCGGCGGGCGGAGAGCTGCGGAAGTCGATTCGCGCCTGGTTTCTTGCTGCGGTTTCGGCTCTTTCACATCGCGATCTGCTGGCGGTTAAGCGCTCAAAATCCAATTTGGACTATAGACGGGAGCTTGCGCGGCGTGCGCGCCGGCGCCCGGAGTTGATCCCGCTTTTTGACGACAGCATCATGGTTTACGAGCGTGCGTGGTATGGACTGCATGCCGTAATGCAGGATGACCTTGTCCGTATGGAAAAGAATCTGGAGGGGCTGCGCCGTGAAGAAATCGCGTAACATTCCTCTTCTGATGGGAGGGCTCCTGCTGGCGGTGCTGCTTACTTCCGGTCTGCATGCCCTGTTTTCCCTACGCTTTTCATCGGGAGATATTTATCCGGCTTATTCCTCGTATCGGGCCGATCCCATGGGCACGAAGATTCTTTTCCGATCGCTGGAAGAAATGTCGGAGGTTCAGGTCAGTCGGAAGATCCATGCCTGGAAAAGCGCATCATCCGGTCAGGATGCCTGCATGCTGGTACTCGGTGCAAAACCGTATGCAGTCCGCTCTTTCCTGGACCGTGATGATGAATGGTGTCAATACCTTTCGTCCGGCGGTCGGCTTATATTGGCATTTCATCCGGAGAGAAAAAAAGGGTCGGCTTGGCAGGAATTTGAGGCATCTGCCGACGAAGAGGACTCTTCGGATGAAGCGGTCGACGATGCAGAAATCGTCGATGATGGAGTCGCTGCGGACGATGGCGAGCTCTCGATGGAGTCGTTGCCTGTAGAAGGATTTAATGTTGACGTTGAATCGTTTGATAACGCGGTCATCAAGGATGAATCGATTGATCATTCGGCTTTTTCAGAAGGAGACGGTTCGTTCATTCCCTGGCATGGCATAACTTATTTTACGGAGCTGGATGACGGCTGGAAGGTCCTCTATCGGTTTAACGAACAGCCCGTTGTAATCGAGCGCGATTGGGGGGGCGGTTCACTGGTCCTGATGAGCGACAGTTACCTGTTCAGCAATGAGTCGATGGTGTTGGATCGCTACACCGCTATTCTGATGCGGTTGATCGGATCCCCCCGATGCATTCTCTTTGATGAATATCATCTGGGTGTGGTTTCGCAGGAAAACATCATGATGCTGATTGCGCGTTATCGGCTGCGCGGCGTGCTGGCAGCGCTGCTGGTGCTGGCCGGACTCTTTATCTGGCAGCGGACGAGTTCGTTGATTCCTCATCATGCCGAGGAAATCGGTGAGAATAATACGGTGGGTTCCTGGGTCGGCTCTGGAGACGGGTTCAGGAATCTGCTGGTTCGGCGCATACCGGTGAAAACCCTTGCGGAAACCATGGTGGAGGAGTGGCAGGATACCTTTTCCGTCGATCCATCCATGCAGGCTCGTAACGAAACGGTCCGGCAGGTGTATCACCAGATTCTCAAAGAGGGGAGCAGACCCGATCCGCTGCTCGTTTATAACCGGGTGGTTGAAAAGCTTAAAGAAAGGAAACAGTCATGGCGTACTCAATAGAACAGCTTTGCGAACTTCTCGGAAAAGCAAAGGCGGAGATCGGTAAGGTGATCATCGGGCAGGATGAGGTGATTGATAAGGCGCTGATCGCCATCCTGACGCGAAACCACGCTTTGATTGAAGGCGTTCCCGGAGTGGCGAAGACCCTGCTGGTTCGCACCCTGTCGCGCGTGCTCGGATGTGAGTTCGGACGGATCCAGTTTACGCCGGACCTGATGCCCGCTGATATTACCGGAACCAATATTTTCAACATCAAGGCCAATGAGTTCAACCTCGTTAAAGGGCCGATCTTCGCCACCTTCCTGCTGGCCGATGAAATCAACCGTGCGCCGGCAAAAACCCAGTCGGCCCTGCTTCAGGCGATGCAGGAGCGCAAGGTGACGATTGACTGCGAAACTCATTCGCTGCCTGATGATTTTACCGTATTCGCAACGCAGAATCCGCTGGAGTATGAAGGAACCTATCCGCTGCCGGAGGCGCAGAAGGACCGCTTCATGCTTAAGATTACGATGCCCTGCCCGGAGTTTGATGATGAACTGATGCTGGCACGCCGCACGCTCGGTCTGGATGCACCGGAACGTGTGCTGGAAGAGGGGCAGGTAGCGGCCGTCGTGCCCGCCCATGAACTCGATCAACTGCGCGAGGCACTGCTTTCGGTGACGGTTCAGGACGAAATGGTGGATTATGTCGTCAAAATTATCCGGGCGACCCGTTCCGATGAAAGTACGATGGTCGGCGCCGGACCCCGTGCTACGCAGGCGCTGATTCTGGCGGCCCGTGCCTATGCCGCGATTCAGGGCCGCGACTTTGTTACGCCGGATGATATCAAGGCGATGGCCGAGCCGGTGCTCTGCCTGCGTATTATTCTGCGGCCTGAGTTTGAAATCGAGGGCATGACCGTGAGCGAGGTCATAACCCGTACCCTTCAGGAAATTCCGGTGCCGCGTTGATTGCTCCATCAAACAGATTACTCTTCTGGGTCGCATTGATTCTGATCCCGACGGCGTTGTTCGCGGCAATCGGTCCGCAGACGTTTGCCGTGGGCGTCCTGCTGTCTGTTTTGCTTGTTGTTGCTGTACTGGCTGATCTGGGAGTGAGCAGGCAACTGCTCGCCGGACTTGAGGTCGATGCGCCGGACGTGCTCCGGCTCTCAAAGCGCGTGACCGGATCGATCAATCTCAGGGTGCGCAGTGGTCGTTCATTTGCATCCCTCCGGTTCGGCATCGCACTTCCTGATGGGATTCGTTCTGAATGTGAGACCTTTCATATGCAGCTGCCTGATCCATGCACGTGGTATCGCCTCAGCTGGGATGTGATTCCATCCGAATGCGGAAAATATCATCTCGGCGCCTGCTGCATGGAGGTTCCTTCTACGTTGGGATTCTGGTTGGTCCGGCGCCGGATTGAGACGGAGAGCGAGCTGCGGGTCTATCCCGACCTGCGCCGTGAACGGAGGGCTTCGGCGTCACTCTTCCTGAATCGGGGCGATTATGGCGGGCATCAGTTCCGTCAGGTCAGCAAAGGCCGTGAATTTGAACAGCTCCGCGAATATATTCCCGGCGATACCTATCAGGACATTCACTGGAAAACGACAGCCAAGCGGCAGCATCCCGTAACCAAGGTGTATCAGGTTGAGCGGACGCAGGAGGTTTATGTTGTACTGGATTCCTCCCGCCTGAGCGCGCGCCGTGTTCAAATGCCGAACTCGGGAGAATCCGTAACCCTGCTGGAACGCTACATCACATCGGCCATGATGCTGGCCGTGGCGGCTGAGGCACAGGGCGATCTGTTCGGGCTGGTCGAGTTCGGTTCCCGGCCCAATCTCTTCCTGAAAGCGTCGCGCGGCAAGGCCCATTTTGATACCTGCCGCAATGCACTCTATACGCTGCTGCCGGAGGAGGCCTCGCCGGATTTTAACGAGGTGGTTTCCTTTATCCGAACCCGCCTGCGGAAACGCGCCCTGATTGTATTTCTGACCAGTCTGGACGACGCGGCGGAGGCCGAGCGCTTCAAGGAGAACATTTCCATTCTGAGCCGGCATCACCTGACGGTCGTCAACATGCTGCGTCCGGCGTCGATCGCCCCGCTGTTCAGCGGAGAGAAGGCGGCCTCGGTCGGGGAACTCTATAACCGACTCGGCGGACATGTAGCCTGGCGCAAGCTCCACGAACTGGAGCTTCAACTGCGGGCGCGCGGCGTGCAGTTTAACCTGTGCGAAAATGAAAACCTCAGCGCCGAGTTGATTACCAGGTATATGCAGATCAAGCAGAGGCAGTTGATATGATTATTGATGTGCAGCGGTTTATTGCGAAGGAAGAGTCTTACTGGAAGGAGCTTGACGAGCTTGTTGAGGCTCTGGACAGGGATTCCGGCAAGGCATTTGATCTGCATCGTCTCAAGCGGTTTCACTATCTGGCAGAGCGTGCATCTGCCGATCTCGTGCAGATCCGGGAGTTCGTGACCCATGCCGAGCTGACGCTGTATCTGGAATCGCTGGTTTCCCGTGCGTTCTGCGAAATTCAGGATCGCCGGGCTCACAGTATGCGCTTTCATCCCTTGCGCTGGTTTTTCAAATCATTCCCCCGGACCTTCCGTCGTCATTACCGCGGCTTTGTGTTGTCGTTGGCGATCACGGTTGTTGGCGGGCTCTTTGGCGCCGGCGCCGTTGCGCTGGATCCGCAGGCAAAAGAGGTCATCATGCCGTGGAGCCACCTGATGCTTGATCCGTCGGACCGTGTGGCCAAAGAAGAGGAGTCGACGGACTTTCGGCTGGATTCAAAGGCACCGTTTTCGACCTATTTGATGACGCATAACACCAAGGTTTCGATTCTGATTCTGGCGCTTGGAATCACGTGGGGCGTCGGTTCGGTGATGTTGCTTTTTTATAACGGAGTCATCCTCGGGGCGGTGATTGCTGACTATATGCTGGCCGGAGAAGGCATGTTTCTTTCGGGCTGGCTGCTTCCGCACGGCAGCGTCGAGCTGCCGGCCATCATGATTGCGGGGCAGGCCGGTCTGGTGCTGGCGGGGGCCATGATCGGCTGGAATAATCGGCAGACCCTGCGAATGCGACTCAGAGCGATCCTGCCGGATCTTGTGACCCTGATTGGAGGCGTCGCCTGCCTGCTGGTCTGGGCCGGCCTGGTGGAGTCCTATTTTTCACAGGATCATGAGCCCGTGCTGCCCTATATCCTGAAGATTTCTGTCGGACTCGTTGAGCTGATCCTGCTGTTCGGATTTCTGGGCTATGCCGGACGGAAAAAGGAGGTGGACGATTAAGGGCCGTTTCCAGATGCTGAATATCCGAACGCCGGAAGGGGTCGTTTTTTCCCTGATGCTTGGCGGTCCGGTTGTCCGGTTGCTGGCGTGGCTTGTTGATGCCGCCGCCATCACCTTGATTGCGGGTGTCGTACAGACGGGCCTGACAATGGCCTTCCTTGTCTCTTCGGACATGATGATGGCGCTCGGGATTCTGCTTACGTTTGCCATTACGCTAGGCTACGGAATCTTTTTCGAGTGGCGCTGGAACGGGCAGACGATTGGAAAACGGCTGTTGCGTTTGCGGGTCGTCGACGAAGGCGGGCGCCGGCTCCATTTCAGTCAGGTGGTTGTGCGAAACCTGCTGCGTTTTGTAGATGTTCTGCCCCTGATGTATATGGTCGGCGGAATTTCCTGTCTGGTCAGTGCGCGGTCTCAGCGGCTCGGCGATCTGGCCGCCGGAACGATCGTTATCCGACAGCCGAAGATCGGTGCGCCGGATGTGAAGGAAATTACGGGCGGCAAGTATAACTCTTTTTCGGAATATCCGTATCTCGAAGCACGCCTGAGAGCCGTTGTAACACCCCGTGAGGTATCATTGGCGTTGTCGGCACTGGTTCGTCGGAATGATTTTGATGACGCCTCCCGTCTGCATATTTTTCAGGTTTTTGCGGAGCATTTTCAAAGTCAGGTGCAGTTCCCTGATGAACTGCTTGAGGGCATCTCGGATGAACAGTATGTTCGGAATGTCGTCAGCAGTGTTTATCGCAGTGGTGGAGGCGACAGGAGATAATTTTATGCATGAGAAGACCTTGTCGAGAAAGACCGTTTACGAGGGCCTGATTCTTAACGTGGACATGCTCGAAGTGGAGCTTGAGAACGGCCGGCGCTCCCATCGGGAAATTGTACAGCACGGCGTGGCCGTCGCGATTATTCCGCGTCTTCCGGATGGCCGTTTCGCATTTATCAGGCAGTTCCGCAAACCCATGGAGCGGATCTGTTTCGAAGTCGTTGCCGGCAATATGGATCATGACGGCGAAGATGAAGCCGATACCGCCATCCGGGAGTTGAAAGAGGAAACCGGCTATATTGCCGACTCCATGGAGCTCCTGGGGCCGATTTTTCCAAGTGTGGGCTATTGTACGGAACGCATCGATGTCTTTTATTGCGAGGTAACCGGTCGCGGTGATACATCGTTTGATGATGATGAACGGATCGAGACGGTAACGGTTTCCGAAGAGGAGATGGACACCATGATCCGCGATGGAAAAATTGCCGATGCCAAGACCCTTTCCGCCTGGATGCTCTACAAGGCAAAGAAGAGTGGATTCTGATGGGCCGCCCGCCGCCGCGTTTTCTATCTTTAAATCCCGAGTCGGCCGCCTACTTCATTTTAATTGCTGCGTTGATGCTGTGGGGGCCGATTGGTCTGCTGAATGCCATGTTCCTGAGCCTGCTGGCGGTTCCCGTGTACGGTGCTTTTTCCCGTCAGGGGCGATGGTGGAAGATTTCTGCATTTTTTACGCTACTGGCGGCGGTCGCATTTCTGGTCTATCAGGTTGAGCGTCTCGGCCCGAGCGGGCTTGTTTTTAATCTCTCGATTGATTCCGACTGGAATTTTACATCGCCGGTGGTTAACCAGATCTCCTTTCAGGGAATCCTGCTGATTTTTCTTCCGCTGTCGTTTTCCTGTGCAGTAGACCGGATTCACCATCGGCGGAATGACGGCTGATTTTTGTGCCTCATATAACCGCGGGGTTGTTTATTTCTTTTTATGGCACTCCTGATGCTATCTGGAGAGATAGATCCAATTAAGGAGGTTTGCCATGAATGCGATTGATAAAGCCATTGAACTGGGATTCATCGAGCCAGGGAAATCCTGTCTCGGGTTTGAGGGCCTGCTCGATTGGCAGATCAGCCAATATCACCATGTCGTGGATGGGACCCGTAAGGATCTTTCACGTGAACGTGGCCGTTGCCTTTCGTGGCGCGAGACCGAAAATATCATGAAAAAGACGGATCTTCGAAGCGCTGGCATGCAATGGCGTATGGAATATTGCGGATTGCTGTGCCCGAACCGCAATGGCTGCCTGATTGCTCTGCATTTCTCTCAGGCCTGCCGGAATGTCTCCATCCATAAAGCCGGATAATCTGTTTCCGGAAGTTGCATCGTCTGATTCCGGTATAAATAACTAACACCGGTCCAATCATTCTCACATTTTATTTTTCGAAGTTGATCGCGTGTTCAGCGGGAGAACCGTGAACCCTGTGAATTAACTTTGGAGAATGAATACGATGGATAAACTGTTGATAATGATCGGATGGCTGGTGATCAGTGTGATTTCGGTTAATGCGCTGGATCGCAGCCTGCGGGTGTACATTCTTGATTATGCCGTTAAGCGGCCGAAAATCCTGCGCACGCTTGTGATTGCCATGGCTTGGCTTGCAATCAGCGTGTTCTGCCTGGATCTGGTCATTGATAAGACCGCATAAACAGGATTCAAAAAAGGCCGGCGGTTTTTGCCTCCGGCCCTTTTTCCGGTTATCTTTTTCGGCGCTGCCTGCCTTTAACCCGCGGTTTGCCCGTCTTTAGGTCGGGCTGGATGCGAGGTCGTCGTTGTTTGTGTCGCGGCTGGGCCACCTGATCTGCGAGGATAAAGTCGATGAAGCCCCGGGAGGTATCCACTTTTGATAATGCAACCTCAACTTCCTGTCCGATGGTATACATGACTTTGCCACCCCGGGTGCGGGCCTGCGTCATTTCGTCATTGGTTTCAAGCCAGTCAGAGGTGATGGACGCAAAGGTGATCATGCCGCGCTGGAGAGAGTCCGGCAGTTCAACAATCATGCCTTTGCCTTTCATGGAAACAATGTATCCCTTGAAAGTTGCGGTCAGCGATGAGTTCATGATTTCGCTGTAATATTCAACCCGCTTTTTCTCGATGCCCTGCTTTTCCAGTTCATCGGCTTTCTGCTCCGTTTCTGTACAATGACGGGCAATCTCTTCAATCCGGTCGCCGGAGATGCCCGGATCACGGCCCAGTTCAATTTCCTTGAGCAGTCGGTGTACGACCAGATCGGGATAACGGCGGATCGGTGAGGTGAAGTGCGTGTAGTCATCAAAGGCGAGGCCGAAGTGACCGATCTGGGTTCCGGAATATTCGGCTCTCTTAAAGTTTCGGAGAATCGCAAGGTTGGCCGTGTATTCCACGGGAGTTCCTTCAGCCATTTTGATGGCCTCATTGATTTCGTGCCTGGACTGGGGCAGGGCGGGGATTCCAAGCGCCTGAAGCTCCATTCCCATGGCGGTCCACTGTTCTTCATCCGGTTCGGCATGCACCCGATAGATCGAGGGTTTTTCGGAGGCAATCAATATTTCCGCAACGGCCCGGTTCGCCAGCAGCATGCAGTCTTCAATCAGCTGATAAGCCTGCTTTGATTCCGACCTGGGCATCATTTTTTCAACTTTTCCCTGATCGTTCAGTTTGATTTCAATCTCCGGCGTATTGATTTCAATGGAACCGGCGGCCACGCGGACCGAGCGCACCTTCTGCACCAGCGGCCAAAGGTTCTCGAGCCGTTCCAGTACCGGGTCCGGTATACCGTGGTCCTCTTTTCCGTCGATAAAGCGCTGAACCTGCGTATAGGTCAGCCGGGCCTTGGAATGAATGACGGAAGGAAAGGTTTCGTAGTCGAGCATTTCACCGTCATTATTCAGATGAATCATGGCGGTATGGGTGAGGTGGTCGTTTTGCGGGTTCAGGCTGCAGACCTTGGTCGTCAGCTCGCGCGGAAGCATCATGACCGCACGATCCACCAGGTAAATACTGTTGCCCCGCTGAAAGGCCTCTTTGTCAATCTTTGATCCGGGAACGACATAGGTGGAGACATCGGCAATGTGGACGCCCAGCCACCAGCCTCCATCCGGATGGGGTTCCAGCGACACGGCGTCGTCATAGTCCTTTGCGGTTTCCGGGTCGATGGTAAAAATGATTGCCTCCCGGAGGTCGCGCCGCCCCGCGAGCCGCTCTTTGGAAACTTCGCCGGAGATTTTTTCGGCTTCGGCAATCACTTCATCAGGAAATGCCTCGCGGATGCCGGCATCGGCCAGCAGGCTGTCAACATCGACGCCCGGGCGAGTGATTGCACCGAGGTCTTCAATAATTGACCCGAAAAGCGGGCGGAATGGATCGTTCCATTCCTTCAGTTCAACGACAACCTTGTGATTCTCCGGTACATTTTTGGTATCATCTATCCGTACATCCTGTCGGAATCCGGGGGCATCCGGAATGACATATGAATAGTAGGGCGTATGCCGGAGCAGACCGACGGTTCGCGTATTCCTGCGATCGAGCACGCGTACAACCCGACCTTCGGCGCGTAAGTCCGTCTGGCCGCGGCGTTCGCGCCGCTGCGCAGCATATTCTGAATGAAAGATTTCAATCGCGACCTTGTCATCCGGCAGGGCGGTTCCGGTATTTCGGTCGGAAATATAGATTTCCGACTCTCCTTCAAGATCCGGTATGAAAATTGCTCCACCTTTCGCCATCATGCGGATTGTGCCGATGGATTCGTTTCCGGTTTCGGGCAGGCCCCATCGGTTTTTACGAAGGCGGACGATCTTTCCTTCCGCCTCAAGGTTGTAAAGGGTATGGCGAAAATCGGCGCGTTTGCCTTTTGAGTCAACATGGAGGGCATTCGCCAGCTCATGCTGTTTCATGGGCCGGTAGCCGGATGCGGACATAAATTGAAGAAGTTGGGACTCGATGCTCATGAGGGGTTCCTCTATTTATTAGCGATGAAAATAGTATTTTTAAGTAGTGAGATTGTACCATTCGCTTCGACGGGCGGTCTAGGAGATGTTTGTTCTGCTTTACCGGAAGGATTGGCAGTGGAGGGCGTGGAGGTTATCCGGATCATGCCCCTCTATCAGCAGATCGACCGGGTGCAATATGCTCTGACGAAGTGTGATGTTGAACTGCATATCCCTCTGGGTAATGCCTGGTACTACGGAACCGTTTGGATGCAGCAGCTCCATGGAGTGACGACCTATTTCATACATAATACGGAATTCTTTGAGCGCCCGGGGCTTTACGGTGATGCCGATCATGGATATGCCGACAATTTTGAGCGGTTTCTCTTTTACCAGAAAGCCGTTGTCCGGTTGATTGACGAGTGGCAGATCAAGCCGGATATTGTTCATTGTAACGACTGGCAGTCTGCGCTGGTTCCAATGCTGTTGTATCATGGAATTGACGGAACATTCCGGCATGGCACTGAGCCGACGCTGCTGACGATTCACAACCTTGCGCATCATGGGTGGACCCCGGCAGAAAAGTTTTACATGACCAACCTTCCGAGCACCTGCTATACGATGGAAACTCTGGAGTTTTACGGCGAAATTAATGTATTGAAAGGTGGGCTGGTCGGTGCTACGGCCATTAATGCTGTGAGCCCGACCTATGCCGAAGAGATTAAAACCCCGCAGTTCGGCTGTCGTCTGGATGGAGTATTGCACCATCGCAGAAATGTGCTTCACGGAATTCTGAACGGAATCGATTATAAACGCTGGAATCCGGCAACCGACCCGTTTTTGCCGGCCCACTATTCCGTCGACGACCTGTCCGGAAAGGTGCTTTGCAAAAGAGCACTCCAGAAGGCCGCCGGATTCAAGGTGGATGAAAAGGTTCCCCTGTTGGGAATGATTACCCGGCTGGTGCCGCAGAAGGGCATTGATATTCTGATGGGGGCCATGGAGCAGCTGATTGAAACCGGCGCCCAGATGGTGCTGCTTGGAACAGGCGATCGCCGCTATGAGGAGGTGCTGCGGGAATACGCCCGACGCTGGCCGCAGCAGGTCTGCTCCTGGATTGAATTTTCTCATGAGCTGGCCCATCAGATCGAAGCCGGCATCGATATTTTCCTGATGCCGTCCGAATTTGAACCCTGCGGGCAGAATCAGCTCTATAGCATGCGTTATGGAGCTGTTCCGGTGGTGCATGGCGTCGGCGGTCTGGAAGATTCGGTGGAAGATTTCTCCGAAGGGAAGGGGACGGGATTTAAGTTCCACGGTCACACCCCGGGGGCCTTTGTGGGCAGTGTGAAACGGGCGCTGAATGTGTATGCTGACGATCGGCAGTGGAAGCTGCTGATGAAGCGAGGGATGAGACAGGATTTTTCTGTTGTTCATATGGCGCGTGAGTACTATGCGCTTTATGAGGCCATTCTTTCAGGTGATGCTACGGTGGGTTAAGGCGCGGTATGCGGCTGCCGAAGAGCCGGCGCATCTTCGGTCCGGCCGGTGGGGCGAAGGCGTGGCGGTTCGTTTTCTGAAAAAGCATCATTACCGAATTGCCGGCGAACGGGTCAGGGTCGGCCGACATGACGAACTTGACATCGTCGCAGAGCGAGCGAGCACGCTGGTTTTTGTTGAGGTCAAAACGCGCCGGAACGAACAATATGGACGCCCTTTTTCTGCGGTAAACAGGGATAAGCGCAAACGCTTATCCCGTGCAGCCGTTGGTTATCTCCGCAAGAAAAAGCTGACGCCCGCTTTTATCCGTTTTGATTTGATTGAGGTGATCGGTGCGCCGGACGACGGAAGGGCCCCCGAAATCCGGCACATCGAAAATGCCTTTACACTCGATCCTGCCTATAAGCTTTGGTGGTAGAAATGTTCGATCAGGGCGCCGGACTCATTATTCATGCGCGTGATCGTGCTCATGCGCCTCTTCCCCGAAATAGAGATGCTCAAACTGATGTGTAAGCTCTTTGAGTTTTTCCACGTTTTCCAGATCGGTCGTCTGCTTGGCCTTCATGGAATAGATCATTATCTTGTGTAGTGTCGTCAGCTTTTCAACATACTGATCCGTGTCCGGCTTGATCCGCTGTGCCATAAAGTAGTAGGTCACGATGTCGGTCAGCTCATCGGCATGTTTTTCTTTATTCATGACCCAGCGGACCGTCTGGTTCTGACTTTCATCGGCTACGATGAGCTTCATCGATTTTTCAATCGTCGTGATATGCTCTTCAATCATGTGAATGCGCATCTGGTCGTCGTATATGCCGCACGGAATCTGACAATGAGCGGATGCGGTCATGATTCCTGCTGTATATAGGATTGATATGGTCATATATTTGATGCTGTTTTTCATGGTGGACTCCTTCTGTTTTGGGTTATCGGGTCAGAGTGTATTGAAAATCCGGTCGCCGGCGTCGCCGAGTCCGGGAACAATATACGCGCGCTCATTCAGGTGCGAATCGATGGCACAGGTGAATATATCTACATCCGGGTGGATTGCGGTCAGTTTTTCAATCCCTTCGGGAGCGGAAATCAGGCTCAGGAGGGCAATCTGGTTGGCTCCCCATTTCTTGACGATGGAAATGCTTTCCGCGGCGGACCCGCCGGTTGCGAGCATGGGATCTAGAATGAAAACCATGGACGGTGGCGACGTTGAAAATTTCTGGTAATACTCCACCGGTTGAAGCGAGTGTTCATCCCGATAAAAACCCAGATGCCAGACTTCCGCCTCGGGAATCAGTTCAAGCAGGGCATCGCACATTCCCAGTCCGGCTCGAAGGATCGGAACCAGACCGATCCGTTCCGTTACCTGTCCGCATTCGACGGATTCCAAAGGGGTTTCAACCTTACAGGGAGTCAAGGGAAGCGATGTCGTTGCTTCGCATCCAAGCAGCAGGCTGAGCCTGCGCGTCTGATGCCTGAAGAGGTCCGGCGCCGTCGCTTTATCCCGTAGCGTTGCAAGATGGTGCTGCACCAGCGGATGCTTCAGTTCAACGACTCGGCCCATGACATTCCCCGGTTATTTAGCATATTCCACGCAACGGGTTTCTCGAATAACCGTCACGCGCACGGTTCCGGGAATCTTAACATTGCGCCCGATTTCCTTCGCAATATTCTTGGCCAGCAGGGAGGTCCCGTGGTCGTTGAACTTGGTCGGTTCGACCATGATACGGATTTCGCGTCCGGCCTGAACCGCATAACTGCTCTTTACGCCGGCATACTGATTGGCAATTTTTTCGATCTGCTCAAGCCGTTGCAGGTATAGATCCGTGGTTTCCGAGCGGGCCCCGGGGCGTGCAGCCGTGATGGCGTCGGCGGCCTCGCACAAAACGGCATAAACGCTCTCGCGTTCCATGTCATCGTGATGCGATCCGACAGCATTGTAGACGATTCGGTCCTCTCCGTATTTGCGCAGCAGGTTGGCGCCGATTACCGCATGACCGCCTTCAACTTCGTGGTCCAGCGCTTTACCAATGTCGTGAAAAACGCCGACTCGCTTGGCGATTTTTGGATCCAGACCCAGTTCTCCGGCCATGAGCGCACAGATATGAGCGGTTTCAATGGAGTGGTCGAGTACGTTCTGCTTGTAGCTGGTCCGGAATTTCAGCTTGCCCAGTGTGTGCATCAGCTCCGGCGCGACGCCGGTAAGGCCCAGTTCAAACAACGCGGTTTCTCCGGCCTGACGGATGGTTTCGTCAATTTCATGCCGAACCTTTTCAACGGTTTCTTCAATGCGCGCAGGGTGGATGCGGCCGTCTTCGATCAGGCGTTCGAGCGCCACACGGGCCACTTCGCGCCGGATGGGATCGTAACTGGAAAGCACGACAACTTCCGGCGTTTCATCAATAAGGACATTGACGCCGGTTTCCGACTCGAATGATTTAATGTTGCGGCCTTCGCGCCCGATAATGCGTCCCTTGATATCGTCGCTCTCAAGCGCAACCGAACTGGTGGTAAGGTCTGATACGGTCTCGGCAGCGTAACGCTGAATGGCGGCGGCGATGATTTCCCTCGCCACTTTCCGTGCATCTTCCTTCGCGGACTTCTGAATGTTCCGAACCAGCGCATTGGCCTCGCCCGTCAACTCGTCTTCCATTCGTCCCATGATGGTTCTGCGGGCTTCGTCTTTCGAAAGGTTTGCCGCTTTTTCAACCCGGGAGGTTTCTTCATCAATCAGCTTCTGCAGCTCGCGGCTCTTGTCGTGCCATACCGATTTTTCTTCGCTGATTTCAGTCATTCGACCCGAAAGCTCGAGTTCTTTGTTGTTCAGCATTTCGAGTTTTCGGGTCAGGTTCTTTTCCCGTTCAACAACGCGCCGCTCAAGATCGAGGATTTCCTTGCGCTGGCCCGTCGTATCTTTTTCCGACTTTTCCCTGGCACGGAGCACGGCATCCTTCGCCTGGATTTTTGCTTCGCGCCGGATGGCGTCGGCTTCCTTATTCGCTTCGCCGAGAATGGCTTTTGCCTGCTTACTGGCGGCGATGGCATTGGTTTTGGTCAGGTAGGCATGGAAAAAAAATCCAAGCACCAAAAAGCCAATGCTGAGTATGAATTCATACCCGGTATAATTGATAGCATCCACGGTAACCTCCAGTTTCATGTCAGGTCGCGCCCCGTAGAAAACCCGATGCAATCAAACGGCAACATATGGGCGGTGCGACCCCTTTATTTTTCAGTGAGTAAGTATAGGATGGGACAAACGGATTTGTCTAATGTTCGTTGCTAACTTTAAGAACATTTGTCGGCGTAACGACAAAATCCATCGGAATATCATAGTTTTCATGAGGGACTGTGTCCAGAAACTGAAAATCAAAGGCCACGGCGATCGCAGTTCCCTGAAACCCGGTGAGCAGCCGGTCATAATAACCGCCGCCGCGACCCAGGCGGTTGCCGGCGGCATCGAATGCGATGCCGGGAACCACCATCAGGTCGAGTTGCTCCACCGGAACGCGTGGGGCATCAACCGGTTCCTGAATGCCGTAGTTGCCGGTGACGAAAGGCGTGTTCGCATCAACCTCCGCCAGTTCATAGCAGTTGACTGCTGCATTGAATACCGGGATGACGGTACGTTTACCCAGCTGCCAGCATTCGGCGAACAGCTCTTCAAGCTGCACCTCGCCGGCAATCGCCTTGTACAGTGCAACGGACCGAGCGGACTGAAAGGTTTCCTCCGACCGAAGCCGTTCCGTAATCTGTTGGCTCGCCGTTACCACCCACTCCGGCTGCAGCTTGCGCCGTAGCGCCGCGATTTCTCTTCGCATCTGTTGTTTGGTTTCGGACATGGGCTTCCCTTTGGGTCTGTGAGTTTAAAGCGCGGTCGAGCCCGCGCAGTCCATATGGTTTGTGCGCTATCTTTTCTTCCTAAGGGAGTTCCAGTATTCAATGCGTTTGCGCATGGTTTCCTCGTAGCCCTGACTGGTCGGCTCATAGTAGATTTTGTCGGTGGGAACATATTCCTGATCCACAAAGTGGCCGTCCCCGTCGTGGGCGTATTGGTATTGGACGGTGCCTTTGTCCGGTTTGGGCCCGCTCTGGAGGTGTTTGGGTACGGGCAGGGTGCGGCCGTTTTCTATATCATCAAGCGCGGCATTGACAGCAAGATAGGCGGCATTGCTCTTTGGCGCGCAGGCGAGATAGGTCGTGGCCTGTGAAAGGGTGATGCGTGCTTCCGGCATGCCGATGAATTCCACGGCCTGCATTGCGGAAACGGCCAGTGTGATGGCACGGGGGTCGGCGTTGCCGATATCTTCGGACGCAAGAATCACCAATCGACGGGCAATAAAGCGAGGATCTTCCCCTGCGTAGATCATTTTCGCCAGCCAGTAGACGGCGGCATTGGGGTCGGAACCGCGCACGCTCTTGATGAAAGCTGAAATGGTGTCGTAGTGCTCATCTTCGTCGTGATCATAGTTCACGGCCTTTTTCTGGACCGACTCCTCGATTTCATAACGGGTCAGCAGAACATTGCCATCGGCGTCCGGCGGCGTCGTGAGTGCCGCAATTTCCAGCGCATTCAGGGCGCGGCGTGCATCGCCTTCACAGACGGCGGCCAGATGTTCCAGTCCGTCTTCCGTAGCGGACACCTGTTCATTGAGTCCAAGCGGTGACGCAACGGCCCGTTTAAGGATTTTGAGAATCGCTTCCTCATTAAGGGACTGCAGCTGGAAAATCTGGGAACGGGAATTGAGCGGTGTGTTGATAAAGTAAAATGGATTATGGGTGGTGGCGCCGATAAGAATGATGTCGCCGTTTTCAACATACGGCAGCAGAACATCCTGCTGCGACTTGTTGAAGCGGTGGATTTCGTCGATAAACAGGATCGTATCCTGACCCTTCATCTTTTTCCAATGAACTGCACCTTCGAGAATTTTCCGAAGGGTTGCAACATTGGATAAAACCCCGCTGCTTCGCTCGAAACGCCGATCGGTTGTTTTGGCGATCACCTCGGCCAGTGATGTTTTTCCGCAACCAGGCGGGCCGTAGAGAATGATACTTCCCAGTCGGTCGGCTTCGATTGCGCGCCGGAGGAGTTTTCCGTCCCCGAGAATATGTTCCTGCCCGATGATGTCCTCAATACCTCTCGGGCGCATGCGTGCGGCCAGAGGCGCTGTGCCGGCGCCGGCTTTCGGTCTGGAAGAGGGCGTTGATTCGTCAAATAATTCCATGGCGGGACGATAGCTTGATTTGCAGTGAAAGAGAACCGGCAATCAGGGAAATAAAAAGAAGCATGGAAAGGTGCCCCGCATTGGCCGTCTGTTAGGCGGACCTCTATCACCGTAGCAATAGATGTGGGAGCGAATCAGGCCGGTTTCGGAACCCTCCCTTATTCAAGGGCGTCCTGCAGCCGACCCGAAGCATAAGCTCCCTTTTTAGTATCATTGGGTAAGAGGAGTTGCCTATTTCCGCGAACCACGCAGAGCAGGATTCCTTTCCTTAGCTTCCGGTAAGAATATAGCAGAGCCGATGCCGCGGAACGATCAAAAAATGGGCTTCCGACAGATTTTCAGTGCTTGGAATTTGCTAATTACCGATATGCCAGATAGTTTAAAGTCATGGATATCGTAAAAAAAATACTGCAGGAAAAGGATCATCCGATTCTGCAGTTTGCCAAGTACATGATCTGTGGCGGGTTAGCCTTTGCTGTGGATTATCTGGTCTTTAACTTTTCAGCCATTCGCCTTTTTCCCGCGCTTCAGCCCGGCGACTTCATTGCAGAATTCCTCAACCTGAATTTGGTTCCTATTGATGAATACCTGCAGATTCGGAACTACTGGATCTGCATGTCGCTGGGGTTTGTATTCTCGAATGTCGTCGCTTATGTGACCAATGTGCTTTTCGTTTTTAAGGGAGGGAAGCACAAGATCTATCATGAAGTGGCCCTGTTTTTCGGGGTTTCGCTTGTGGCATTTCTGCTAAGCACGATAACCGGTCATCTGTTGATCCATTTTATGGATGCCCAGACCAGTGTTTCAAAGATTGTCGCAATTGTCTTTGCCGTCCTGATCAACTATTCCGGTCGGAAATTCTTCATCTTTCATGGGTGAAGACGATCACGGATTTTTCTGATAGACCCTTACGTAATCGATTTCGTAGCGGGATGGGAAATCCGTGCCTGACGGATCGCCTCCCTGGTTTCCTCCGATGGCGAGGTTCAGAAGAAGATAATGGGGCTGCTGGAACGGCTTTTTCGGGCCCCATTTTTCGGAGTCGTTGACAGCCTGAGCCTGTGAAATCGTATTCAGGAGTTCGTCGTCCAGATAGAGCTTGATGCTCTCGGCATCCCAATCCATGCGCCAGACGTGAAATCGGGAATCCCAGTCGGATTGTCCGAAATGATTCAACGGAAGCTTTACGCTGTCCCATTTTGCATCAAACCGGCTTGTTGTGCCCCAGCAGGCGTTCGCGAGAATGGAGTCGTCATAATACTCCAGCAGGTCGATTTCTCCGTTATGCGGCCACTGTCCGTCGACGCCCAGAAACCAGATCGCCGGCCATAATCCGGGCCTTGTCCGGATACGTGCCTTAATCTCAAAACGACCGTATTGCCAGCTCTGCAGCCCTTTGGTGATCAGGCAGGCGGAGGTGTATTCAATGGTTGATCGTTTCCGGCGCCAGTCGTGGCTTTCGGAATCATATTGCGGATTCGGTTTTTGTTCCCTCCGCCCTTCAATGACGAGCAACCCGTCGCGGCACAATGCATTGTCGGATTGATACCACTGCAGTTCATTATTCCGGACAAAGCCCGACTCATAGGTCCAGTTGGCGGGATTCGGTTTTCCATTCGTGTCGAATTCGTCCGCCCATACGAGTTTGTAGTCGTTGGTTGTGACGGCGCCGGCATACGTAGCGAGTCCGAGGACTATGAACAGTATCTGAAGAGGTGTTGTCATGAGATAACCAAGGTTTCAGTTCAGGCGGGATTGCACAATATCGAGGATATGTTTGGCGCACAGTTCCTTTTCAATGCATCCCCAGGTCTCAAATGTTTCCTGATCGCTTCCCAGAAAGCTGAATGTTCCTGTCAGTGCCCCCAGTGAGGCCGGCGTGTTGAGTACGATGCCGTCGAGATACTTGCCGGTCAGTTTTCTGCGGGCATTCATTTCGCCTTCATTAGTCTGCAGTGCAAAACCGATCGCAACCTGGTCCGGCGCCTTCTTACTGCAAAGTGTACGAGCGATATCCGGGGTGGGGCGCAGGCGAAGAATCAGCTCATCGGATGATTTTGCCATTTTTTCAGCCCGCTTTTCGATCGGTGTATAATCTGCAACGGCCGCCGCAAAGACGATGGCGGATGCCTTCTGAAAAAGCGGTTTGGCCGTTTCGAGCATCTCTTCCGCGCTGACAACCGGGTGAACCCGGATGCTATCCGATGCGACCGGCAGGTTGGCCCTGCAGACCGGGCCGGAGATGAACTCAACCGTAAAACCTCGCTTTTCGGCTTCCTCTGCAATGGAACGTCCCATTAAACCGCTGCTGGCGTTGCCGATAAAACGGACCGGATCAATGTATTCGTGCGTTGGGCCGGACAGGATCAGGATATGTTTTCTGGCCATTATATTTTTCCCTGATGAACGGGACGGTGGTGGATGCGCGCCGTCAGAAAACAGAGTTCAGGATAATCTGGGCAATCGCGGTCGGAGCGCTCATGCGTCCGTATCCGGTGGTGCCGCAGGCGAGCCGTCCCATTTCCGGGCCAACCTGATGCCAACCCAGCCGGAGCAGTCGACGGGTATTCTCTTTGACTACCGGCTGGTCCCACATCTGCGTATTCATTGCCGGACAGAAGATGCGCTTGCAGTTGTTTTTCAGTGAAAGTGCACTGCAGCATACAATATCATCGCCAAAACCGTTGGCCAGTTTGGCAATGGCATCGGCGGTTGCCGGCAGCACCGCAAATGCGTCGGCTTCGGTCGCCGGATAGAGGTGCGGGTAAATCACATCCTCCGTTCCTGAAGCGGTATCCGGGAAAATAGAGGTAATGACTTTCTGTCGTGTCAGCGCCGCAAAAGTGAGCGGTCCCACAAACTTTGTGGCGGACTCGGTCATTACGACACGTGTATCGCATCCGGCTTTGACCAATTGACTCACCACTTCGGCCGATTTATAGGCGGCAATTCCTCCGGTCACTCCGATCAGGACTTTCGGTTTCATGGATTTCCCCCAATGTTATTCAGTCAGACCGTAACAGTAGAAACGCAACAACAGATTCCTGAGTGGAATCTGCTGATGCCGTATCTCAAAAACTCAAGCGATGCGCTAAACTTCCATGATGTCTTTTTCTTTCGCCGCGAGCATGGCATCCATTTTCTTGATGTGCTCGTCGGTGCTCTTCTGAATCTGATCAAGCGCGGAATCGCGGTCATCTTCGGTGATGTCCCCGTTTTTCTGCAGGGATTTAACCTGTTCATTCGCATCGCGGCGGATGTTGCGGACGGATACGCGCTGTTCTTCCGTGGTACGTCCGGCGATTTTCACCATGTCTTTGCGGCGTTCTTCTGAAAGCTCAGGAATCGGAACCCGGATCAGGCGGCCGTCATTGAGCGGAGTAATTCCGATGTTTGCGGCGACGATTGCCTTTTCAATGAGCCCCAAAGAGGACGGATCAAACGGGTTGATTACGATCAGGCGGGGCTCCGGAGTGGATATATTGGCGATGTCACGCAGGCGGGTCGGTGTCCCGTAATAGTCTACGGTAATGTTGTCCACCAAAGCCGGGTTGGCCTTGCCGGTACGCAGTCCAGACAGTTCCTGTTGCAGGAACTGTACGGTCTTGTCCATTTTGTCATCTGCTTCGAGTATTACTTCATCAATCATTGTTTCTCTCCTGCCTTAACCATGGGTGACCAGTGTGCCGGAATCCTTGCCCGCAAACACTTCCACCATTCCGTTCTCTTTGAAAAAGTCGAAAACCACAATAGGTATATCATTTTCCATGCACAATGAAAAAGCAGCGGCGTCCATGATCTTCAGCTGTTTGGAAAGGGCATCCTGATAGGAAATCTGCTCGAATCGTGTTGCAGTGGGATCCTTGACCGGGTCGGCGGTATAGATGCCGTCCACCTTGGTGGCCTTCATCAGTACATCGGCTTCGATTTCTGATGCGCGCAATGCCGCCGCGCTGTCGGTCGTAAAGTAGGGATTGCCGGTGCCGGCTCCGAAAATTACAACGCGGCCCTTTTCCAGATGACGGATCGCCTTCCGGCGGATGAACGGTTCGGCGATGGCGGGCATGGAGATTGCCGTCATCACACGGGTCTGGATACCTTCGCTCTCCAGTGCATTCTGGATAGCGAGGGAGTTGATGACCGTCGCCAGCATGCCCATATAGTCACCTGTTGTACGGTCTGTGCCTTTGTCTGCTCCGGCAAGACCTCGAAAAATATTTCCGCCACCCACTACAACGGCAATCTCTGCTCCGACATCGAGCATCTGCTTGAATTCAGCCGCAATTTTTTTCAGCAGAACCGGGTCGTGATTGAGGCCCAGTTCCTTGTTTTGCAAGGCTTCTCCGCTGATTTTTAACAGGATGCGTTTATACTTCATAAATTCCTTTCATGTGTTAACGACAAAAGACTAGAACATGGGAGAGGGGCTGTAAATTTCCAATCGCCGGAATCTATCGGGATGTATACTGAATGAAGCGTTTTTGCTGGTTAATGGGGGTGCTGGTACTGATCAGCGTGGGCGTGGTGGTCTTGTGGAAAGGGCAGGTCAATGCCGGCTCCGTCAATCGTGTCTGTGCGCTTTGGGTTCCCCGTTTTGACTATGCTTCTCCGGAGGATATCCGACGCATTGTGGCGAATGCGAATGAGGCCGGATTCAGCGATATCTTTTTTCAGGTGCGCGGTAACGGGAGCGTCTATTTTAAAAGTTCAATCGAGCCGTGGGCCTTTGAACTCTCCGGCGATAATGTAAACATGCTGGGCGTGGATCCGGGGTGGGATCCGTTGCAGACGGCCATTGATGCGGCCGCCGGCTCCGGACTGCGTGTTCATGCCTATATCAATGTCCTGCCCGGATGGAAGGGGCTTCAGGATCCGCCGTCGGGCGCCGGCCAGCTCTGGACCGAACACCCGGAGTGGTTCATGGTCGATTCTCTGGGCTGCAGAATGATGCCGACATCGGGTTGGTATGCGTTTATGAATCCTGTGATGCCGGAGGTGCGGGAACACCTGTGCGCGCTCGTAAAAGAGCTTTGTCAATACGACGTCGCCGGCGTTCATCTCGACTATATCCGCTATCCTCATGATTATCACCTTGTGGCCGCTCAGCGTTATCCGAATGCCTCAAAAGAAGATCTCATGCGTCATTCGGAATTTTCCTATGACAATTACTCGCTCACAGAGATGGCCGTACTTTACGGGGATGATATAACCGGTGCAGAGATTGCGGCATACCGGTGCGGGGCCGTTACGCGAACCGTTGCGCAGATTGCCGAAACCATGAACCGGTCCGGCGCAAATCCGCTCTGTCTCAGTGCAAGCGTTATGGGGAGTCCGGATGAAGGGCTGCATTATGCCTATCAGGATTCCGGTCTCTGGGTTCGGGATGGACTGGTTGACTGGGCCGTGCAGATGAACTATGCCACACTCTCTTTTGAAAAAAATCTCAAAGCCATGCGCCGCAACACCGGACGGGCGGGCTTCCGTCGTTCCGTCGTGGTCGGAATTTATGGAAAGAACGAGGCCGATCTTCTTCTTTCGCAGATTCAATCGGTTCAGGATTCCGATGCCCGCGGTCTGGCCTTTTTTTCATACAGCCTGCTTTTCAACAAAAGTCATCAGCCGACACAAAAAGGCCGGATCCTCCTTCCGGCGATCCGGTCATTTCTTGATGCAGATTAAAAACAGGGTGCCGCGCTGATCGGGTGCGGCACCGTTTTGGAATTACAGGTTGTCGGGATTCACCAGATCTCCCAGTCCGGTTTTTTTCGGCTGTGGTATTGTGGTGTCCGGTTTGGATTGTTCCTTCTGCTTCTTTTCGAACTCCTTCAGCTGTTCCTGCCGGATGGAATCCAGCTTGCTGATCGCACGCTCTGCTTCTGCACGAAGCTCCGTTTCTTTGGCATCGTCATCCGTTCGGTTTGCATAGACCAGGTTTGCCTTTGCGTAGGATTCCCATGCCTTGGGATTATTCGGCGCCATTTCTGTTGCGGTTTTCAGGGAGCTGATCGCATCATCAAACTTCTTGTTGAGCAGCTGGCTTTCACCCAGTCCAATCCATGCCGCCGGGATTTTACGGTTGCCCTGAAGCAGCAGATAGAAAATATATTCGGATTCAGCCGGGCGGTTCAGCGCCAGATAGACTTTGCCGGAGCCGATCAGCTCGGCCGGATTTCCTGCCGTGCAGGCGCTGTTCTTTGCTGCATATTGCTCCAGCGCCGCTTCCAGTTGCTCGAGGCCGGCCTGCTGGATCTCCTCATTCTCGATAAGCGGCAGGTTCGCTTCCGTATTGATCAGAAGAATCGCGGTGGTTCCGTCAAAATAAGCGAGGCGCCAGACGCGGCGAGCCTCGTACCGCATGTTCAGCAGGGTTACGATTCCCTGGGCGGATGAAGGATAGAGCGTGTTGATAATGAAGGCTTCCGGTCGGTACGCTTCAATCACGCTGTTATATGCTTCGCGATCACCGACCATGAGACTGTTCAGGTCGTTCAGCATATCCTTGCTGTAGCGGCCTGAGCGATAATCGATAAATATTTTACGGTCGGGATGCCGGAACGCCAGATAACCGCCGTCGGCCGCAAGGTTAATAGCCTTTTCGGGGAAAAGCGGGTTTCCGATCAGTTCATCGGCGCCGTTGGGATAGAGCTCTTCCTGCATGCCCAGTCCAAAGCGGGAGGCGCTGCCGGTCTTGGCATATGCGCAGTTGTTAACGATGGGAATGATCGATAGAACAATAAGGACAACCAGAACTGCCAGAGTGGCTGTCGGGAGCATCTGGGCCTTTTTGCCCAACAGGTTTTTCAAGGAGCTATGGATGTATTCACTGATGGCTGTGAGACTGAGTACCATGAAGGGGAACGTAAGTACTGCAAACAGCAGGTACATGCGGGACTGGGGGCCGATAATGATAAAGGCGCTGTAAATGGCCATTCCCGTAAGGGTCCACGGCAGTCGCTTCTTGAGTGTGATCAGTCCGCTTGCACAGAGGACGATTACAAAGAAGATCAGCGGCTTTAGCGGCGGAATCTGGAAATAATCAACAAAGATGGATGACCAGTATGACGGCGCGCCGTTTGTCAGGTTTGCAACCACCTGTCCGTGCAGTTTGTAGAGGGCCGGGTTGATGAAGGTAGCGACCAACATGGCCACTGCCAGAATGGCGAACGTGCTGGGTTGGAGGCCTTTCTTGCTGCGGGCCCGTCCAGCGGATTTGTTCTGTTGCGCAATCTGAACTGCTGCAAGTCCCACGATAATCGGTCCATAGATGAAGGACCCGTGCATGTTGGCCCACAGAACCTCAAGCGGGATGAGGGTGGCATACAGAATCGCCTGTTTCTGCAGGGTTGTCGCAAGATAAAGCGTCAAGGCTATGAAGAGAATCATGATGACCTGCGGCCCGACGTCAATCGATTGAAACATCAGGTGCCCGGCAATCAGCAGTGCAAATCCTTGACTAAGCGGTCCGCCCCATTTCTTTGAGGACAGCATCAGCAGGATAAAGGTGCCCAGCAGGCCGATAATGTTCAGGATGGTAAGGAGTCCGGCACCACCGATTTTGTAAAACTGATAGGCAAACAGATCGTACAGCCACGTCGTGTTGATTCCGTTATCTTCGGGTAAAAAAGATAAAGGGAGGTTACTGCGCCCTTGGGCGAGGTGAGTCCAGATTTCCGGTGTACTCACGGTTCGCAAACCAATGACGGCAATAAACATGAGTCCTAGAACTATCGGAATAGTTGGACTGAACGACTTCTTGCTCATAACTTCTCCCTTGTTGGTTCAGTAATAAAAGAAAGTAGAATGATTCTCAACGGCATTGCAAGTGCGTGTTTTTGTGAAAATCAGAATAGATCCAGTTGCGATACATGGGCCTTGAGTCGATGCGGCCGTTTCTTGGCCAGCTTCGGCTGTCCTGTTTCGCCCAATTCTCCCTCTTCAAGGTTTTTTAGAATATCGCTCGCTCGTTCAATGACGGCGTCCGGCAGCCCGGCCAGGCGTGCCACCTGAATGCCGTAACTCTTGTCGGCTGCTCCCGGAACAATTTTTCGAAGGAAAGTAATCGAGTGGCCGCGCTCCTTTACCAGTACGCTGAAGTTTTGCACATTCGGCAGGGTCAGGGCCAGATCGGTCAGCTCGTGGTAATGCGTAGCAAAAAGCGTTTTTGCTTTCATGGCTTCGTTTTTACAGAGGAATTCCGCCACCGACCAGGCAATACTAATGCCGTCGAATGTGCTGGTGCCGCGCCCGATTTCGTCGAGCACAATCAGGCTTTTAGGCGTAGCGTTATTCAGAATGTTGGCCGTCTCCTGCATTTCAACCATGAACGTGGAGCGACCGCGTGCCAGATCGTCGCTGGCACCAACGCGGGTAAACACTCGGTCCACGATGCCGATTTCCGCCGAAGCCGCCGGAACAAAGCATCCCATGTGCGCCATGATCGTGATCAGGGCAACCTGTCGGATATAGGTGGATTTACCCGCCATGTTCGGTCCGGTAATGATGATCAACTGATGTGTTTCCCGGTCAAGAATCGTATCATTCGGGACGAAGCGTTCGGCATCCGGCATCTGTTCGACCACCGGATGGCGTCCGTCCTGAATCGAAAGTCGTCCGTCGTCGGTCATCACGGGCCGCGCATAGTTATTGGAGAGTGCCCGTTCCGCAAACGCAGCAAGCACATCCACCTGCGCAATCGAAAGTGCATTGCGCTGAATGGTTTCCAAGTGTTCGACCACCTGTCTGCGGATTTCGGTAAAGATTTCCTGTTCGAGGCCGACCGAGCGTTCCTGCGCGCCGAGAATCTTATTTTCGTATTCCTTGAGTTCCGGTGTAATGAAGCGCTCCGCATTTACCAGTGTTTGTTTGCGGATATATTCATCCGGTACCAGATCCAGATTGGATTTGCTGATCTCGATGTAATAGCCGAATACCTTGTTATGGCGGACTTTCAGCGACTTGATGCCTGTTCGCTCCGTTTCAGCGGCCTGATAGTCCGCCAACCATTTGCGTCCCTGAGTTGCCGCCTCGCGCAGTTCGTCCAGTTCGGCGTGGTAGCCCGGTTGGATAACGCCGCCGTCTTTCAGGTTCATCGGCGGTTCTTCAACGATGGCGGAATCAATCAGGGCAACCAGTTCCGGTAAGGAAGTCATCTGTTCGCCCAGCTGTTCGAGAATGGATCCTTTTCCGCTCAGCAACGCTTTGATCATCGGCATCTGCTGCAGGGAGACGCCGATGGCGCGTACATCGCGCGGATTTCCGCTGGAGGATCCGATGCGGGAAATCAGGCGTTCGACATCCCGAATGTCTCCAAGCACATCACGCAGGCTGCGAAGATAAGTCTGGTTTCCGACCATCAATGCTACGGCATCGTGGCGGGCATTGATCTGGTCCCGGCAGTTAAGCGGTCGCAGCAGCCATTCGCGGAGCAGGCGGGCGCCCATGGCTGTACGCGTCGAGTCGAGAACGTTTAGAAGAGTCGCCTTATAAGCCTGCCGGTTGGCATGAATCGGAGCGACAAGCTCGAGGTTAGTTGCGGTTGTTTCATCCATCAGCATGTAGTCTGACGGATTTTTTACCCGGAGGTTCCGAACATGCGACAGGTTGCGTCGGAGCTCGGTTTTTACGTAGTAGAGTACGGCTCCGGCGGCTCCAAGTGCGGCCTTCTGCGTGACACACCCGAATCCTTCCAGCGAGTGAACATCAAAGTGACGCAGCAGATAATCGTTGGCCGCAGCCGCCTCAAAGGTCCAGTCTTCGCCGGCAGTCAGCAGGGTATTGGTGCTCTGCAGCGAGAGGGTCTCAAAATCAGGATCGTTAATCTGTTCTTCAGCAACAACACATTCGGCCGGTGCATAACGCGAAAGGTTGGCCTGAATACTGGATACATCATCCGTCTCCTCCATCCAGAATTCGCCGGTGGAAAGATCCAGCATGGCGAGCCCGAAACGCGTTTTGACACGGAAAAGCCCCGCCAGAAAATTATTCTGACTGCTGTCGAGCGTTACCTCGTCCAGAATCGTGCCCGGTGTGACGATCCGGGTGACATCGCGTTTCA
>JAFGVP010000148.1 GCA_016937945.1 Pontiellaceae bacterium
CCGGCGCGTCAGACTGGTGGAGCGGGGCCAACGGCTTTTCTGCGGCAGGAACCGGTACGGTCGGGGACGGCGATATCCTGGCCACGCTTGGAGGTAATAATCTGGTGGTTGGTTGGAATGCCGGCGACCAGAGTGCTGCAGGAAATACCTTCAGTGGAAACCGGCTCCTATTTAATATCCCCAACGATGGCAACAGTCTTCCCGATACAGCGGCAGGTCTGCAGGCTTTGATCGACGCGATTGAAGCCTTCACGCCGCTGGTTTCGGGGGAGGGTGAGGGTCCTGGACCAACGAATACGGCGACGCTCACCGTCATCGAGGCCGAGTCCGGGATGCTTGGCGGCGAATTCGGCATCAGTACGCTCGGTGGGGTGAGCTATATTACCATTTCTCCGACGGGAGGCGGCTACAGCCCGGGCAGCGATGCTCGCGTGGCTACCTACAGTGTCACCTTTCCCGAAGCGGATACCTACCAGCTCTATGCGCGGCTCTATGTCGGACCGGGCTCCTATAACGACGACAGCTTCTTCTATGCCAAAACGTTTGGTGATCAGTCGTCCACATCCGATGCGGACTGGAACATGGTCAACGGTCTGGCTTCGGCCGGTTTTACCGCTCCACTGGAGGAAGTGACGAGCGGTGGTGCGGCGGGAACCGAGGTCTGGAAATGGGTCAAGTGGGATACGTTTTTTACCATCTCAGAAGGCAGTCTGACCGAATCGTTCCAGATCGGTGGGCGCGAAGACGGGTTGTATCTGGACAAGCTGGTGTTTGGCCCGTCCGATACCGCTCTTACTGTGGACAATCTTGACAACGGCCTGCTGCCTGCGCCCATCTACAGCACCAACACATTCGATGGGCCGTTTGGTGTGGCCATTCATCGGTTCGATGAGGCGTATGCTAACCTCAATCTCGATGGAGCCCATCCGGTCGGACTGGCAGCGTTCGGCGATGGCTTGTGCGGCATCACCTTCAGTGGCGGGATGCAAGGTGATGGAACCGTTTTCACCCTGGATCCGGACGGCACTAATTTTAATCTGGTTGCGTCACTGTCCAGTACGGCCTCGGCGGGCTTGCCCCTGGGAGGGATGAAGGTAGCCGGAAACAACTTTTATGGAGCGAGCTCGGTCGGCGGAGTCAATAACAGCGGTGCCGTTTTTGTCGGACAAACCAATGGAGCCATCACGGTCCTGCACAGTTTCGCTAGGTTGGATCAACTGACCTCGGAAAATGTAGGGGGAGCCAACCCCTGCGCCTTGCTGGCTCTTTCCGGAGACACGCTTTACGGAGCGGCCTCGGCGGGTGGAACCGAGGGCAACGGCACGCTGTTTTCGCTTTCGACCGCCGGCAACGGTTTTACGGTGCTGCATGAGTTCAGCGCTCTCGATGCAAACAGCGGAACCAATGCTGACGGCATCGTTCCGTGCGGTGGCTTGGCGCTCGACGGGGGCATGCTCTACGGCACCACGTCGGCCGGCGGAGCCAACGGGGCCGGTGTCGTCTTTTCGATCGCCACGGATGGCTCGGGCTATACGGTACTACACCATTTTTCCGCCGTGGATCCGCTGAGCACAACCAACATGGGCGGCGCTTTTCCTGTCAGTGGGCTGGTGCTGTCCAGCAATGTCCTCTACGGGGCAACCTTGGCCGGCGGGGCGGGGGGAGACGGAGTCCTTTATGCCATTGGCTCCGATGGAGCTGACTTTGCGGTATTGCACGATTTCCCGGCGGTCGATCCGGCAGGATCCAACGCGAACGGGGCCTCGCCCTGCGGGCGGCTGATGCTCTCAGGCAATGTGCTCTATGGCTCTGCATCCGCCGGAGGCGCAGGGGCGGCGGGTACCGTGTTCTCGCTGGATGTCAGCGATTCCGAATTCAAGACGATCTACCACTTTGAACCCGTGACGGACAGCGGTATCAATACGTATGGAGCCTATCCGGTTTCGCCGGTGGTTCGTTTGGGCAACGCCCTGTACGGCTCCGCATTCAGCGGCGGCCCGGGCGGTGCCGGGACCATCTTCCGGTTACCGATTCCTACCTATGCCTCTGTTGCCGGCCTTTCGGCAGGCACTATCACAGTCAACTTTTCCGGGGCTCCGAACTCCACCAATGTGGTTCAGTCGACCGGGGATCTGGGGGCCGATCCCGTAGTCTGGGAAGACGTATCCACCCATGTCGCCGACGGAAGCGGCGGATGGGAATTCTCGGATACCAACGTATCGTCGAATCGGTTTTATCGCGCACAATCGCTCTAAGAAAGGACAGAACCATGCAAGTTGGAAAAATTAAATCGATATTTCTCCAGGTCGCCAGACCTGTCGTACTGCTGGGGGCAACCGCGGTTTGCTGCATGCCGCAGAGCGTCAATGCAGAGGACGGTCATTGGACCACGACGTGGGCAACCGCAGTGGAGGATATCCGCAGCGGGTTCTGGATGGCGGACGGATATTTCCCGCCCAAGCCATTGGCGCAAAACACCTGCCGCATGTTTGTGCGTACCTCCGTGGGGGGCGAGCTCGTGCGCTTCCGGTTTTCGAACGCCTATGGAACCAGTCCGGTGACGATCAACTCCGCACATTTTGCCTTGGCCGCGGATACGGACAGCAGTGCGACCGATGGAGACATCAATACGGATACCGACACGACCTTGAAGTTTTGCGGTGTGCCCGGCACGGTCATCCCTCCCGGTGGAGTCGTGTATTCCGATCCGGTAAAGTTCAATCTGTCGCCGCTGTCGCTCGTTGCCATAAGCATACAGTACGGGAAAATTGCTGATGATCCTGTTTCAGGCCACCGCGGATCGCGCACGACGTCCTTTTTTGCGGATGGCAAAGCGGTGTCGGCATCCGATATGACCGGGGCAGTAAAAAAGGATGTCTGGTATACCCTGACCGGCATAGAAGTGATGGCCCCCATGTCCAGTAAAACGGTGATTGCGATGGGCGATTCGATTACCGATGGCAACGGAACGCTCTACAACTACCACACCCGTTGGACCGACTTTCTAGCCACGCGGCTGGCCGGCAATGCACCCACCGAGGGCATCGGCGTCGCGAACATGGGGATCGGCGGTTCGGGAGCCGGTATGGCATTGGACCGTTTAAAGCGTGACGTGCTGGATCAAGGAGCCGCGCGGTGGATGGTTATCTTTATCGGTGTCAACGATATCGTTTATGGAAACGCGCAGGCTTCATCGTTGATATCATCCTACACCGATATGGCGAACCAGGCTCATGCGGCGGGTTTGAAGGTCTATGGAGCAACGATTACGCCGATGGGCAACGCGGCCAATGCGTCCCAGAAAGCGGTGCGTCAGGATGTGAACACGTGGATTCGAACCACGGCTCTAAGCAGTGGTATCTTTGATGGCTGCATTGATTTTGATGCCACCATGCGCGATCCGTCGAACCCGGAGTTTACGCTGCCGGCCTACAGGAAGGATGACTTGCATATGAATCCCACCGGATACGAGGCGATGGCTGATTCCATTGACTTGAGCCTGTTTGTCGATCCGTGAGGCTGCGGAGAGGTTTCGTTAATACATGAGGAGCGGAGAGTGGAATGAAGAGTCGTTCATTAATTAGGCCGGTCCTGACGGCATTGGCCGTGACGGTGGGTTCCACCGTTTTCGCCGCCGTCGAAACCCTGCCGTTTGTAAGCCCTGTCTTCGGCGAACACATGGTGCTGCAGCGCGACAAGCCCAACCGGATTTGGGGCTGGACGAAGCCCGGACAGATTGTGCGGGTGCAGTTGGGCGCGCATGTGGCCGAGACCAAGGCGGGGCAGGATGGCCGCTGGACGGTCAGGATCCAACCACCGGATCCGGGCGGCCCCTACACGCTCACCATTGATGGACCGCAGCATGTGGAATGGAATGACATCCTCATTGGCGATGTCTGGCTGTGCGGCGGACAGTCAAACATGGAAATGGCCATGCGGGGGGTGCGCGATGCCGATCAGGAAATCGCGGCGGCAAATCAACCGAATATCCGGCTGTGTGTCGTGGATAAGAAAATTGCTTATGCTCCGGTCGATGTGCCGGATGCGGCATGGTCGGTCTGCACATCGGAAACCGTGGGCGGTTTTTCTGCGGCGGGATACTATTTCGGGCGCCGCCTTCAACAGGATATCAATATTCCGATCGGACTGATTCAGGACTGCGTGGGCGGGACGCCGGCGGAATCGTGGACGAGTGCCGAGGCCCTTGGGCCCATGGGTGATTTTGATGCGCAGTTGAAAGAGATTGCGCGTCTCGGCACTAAGGACGGCCCGCAGTACGGCAACTTTATCGAACACTGGTACGACGAACATGATGTCGGACAACGGGAGGGTTGGAATGCGCCGGAGCTGGATGACTCTGACTGGAAACCCGTTGATTTGAAGGATGGGTTTGAATCCCTAGGCGTTTCCGGGGCGCCGGCGGTTTGTTATTTCCGTAAGACGGTTAATCTGCCCGACCCGTTGCCGCCAGGTCCGGCGACGATTCATTTCGGCGAAGTGGAACGCATGGATACGGTCTTTATCAACGGCCGCTGGGTCGGTGCCAGTGCCTGGGTGGAAAATCCGCGGCGCTACAGGGTCGGCGGCGGTATCCTGAAGCCCGGCCCCAACCAGCTCACGGTGCGCGTCTTTAAATCCCGACCTGACGGCGGGTTCCGGTCCAGCCCCGGTGATTTAAAACTGGTTCTGGGCGATCAGACGGAAATTCCGCTGGCCAACGATTGGAAGGGCACGGTCAGTGCCACGGTTGGAGGTTCGGTGCCGATGCCGGTCGGATTCGAAAACTGGCCGGTCATGCCGGCGGTGCTGTACAACGGCATGATTGCGCCGATTACACCATTAGCGATCACGGGAGCGATCTGGTATCAGGGCGAAGCCAATGTCGGGCGGGCGGAACAATATAAAACGTTGCTTCCGATGATGATTAGCGACTGGCGGCAACGCTTTGGACAAGGCGACTTTCCATTCTACATGGTCAGCCTGGCCGCCTTCATGCAGCACAAAGACCAGCCCGGGGAAGACGGCTGGGCAGAGCTGCGCGAGGCGCAGGATTTTGTTGCGCATACGGTCCCCGATTCCGGACTGGCCATGGCCATCGATGTGGGGGACGCCAATGATATCCATCCCAAAGACAAGAAGCCGGTGGGCGAGCGGTTGGCCCGGCTCGCGCTGGATAAACATTATGGCAGGAGCGTCGTCTCTTCCGGTCCTCGCTTCGCATCTGTTGAACCGATGCCGGACGGAGCGCTACGGATTCACTTTAATCATGTAGACGGCGGGCTCGTGGTTAAGGGGGACACGCTGGAAGAGTTTGCTGTGGCCGGCGTGGATGGAAACTGGTTCTGGGCGGATGCGCGATTGGACGGCGACACCGTTGTCGTATCGTCGCCGCAGGTGCCGGAACCGAAGCAGGTCCGCTATGCCTGGCAGTCCAACCCCAAGGCAACCCTGTTCAATGCCGCCGGTCTGCCGGCCATCCCGTTTCGTAAAGACGGGAAACATGATGCGCAGCAGCAGGCGAACCTGGAGGATGGTTATCGGCTTTGGCTGCGCTACGATTCACTGCCGCCCGAGGCGATCGCCGTCTGGCGTCCGCGGGTACAGGCGATCAGGGTCCCCGGTAATACGGCAACTTTGACTGCCATCCAGGAAGAACTGGTGGCCGGATGTTCAAGTCTGCTGGGAGGGGATATCTCTTCGGTCGATGAAGTGGACCGCGATGGCGTGGTCGTTGTGGGCACCCCCGAGAGTGCTCCGATGTTGGCCGCCATGTCGGACGAGCTGTCCGAGCTCGGGCCGGATGGTTTCCTGATCCGGGAAGGGAAGAAGAACGGGCACTCCGTCATCATGATCGCCTCTCAAAGCGAGGTCGGTGCGTTGTACGGCGCCTTTCATTTTCTTCGACTCATGCAGACGCAACAGACCCCTCGGTTGGAAGTGTCGCAGCAACCGCAGGTAAAACTGCGCGTGCTGAATCATTGGGATAATCTGGATGGCTCGATCGAACGCGGCTATGCGGGAACATCGCTGTGGAAGTGGGACGAACTGCCGGAGACGGTGGATCCGCGACTGATCGATTATGCCCGGGCCAATGCCTCGATCGGGATCAATGGAACCGTACTGAACAATGTGAATTCGAAGGCCCGGAGTCTTACGCCGGCGTATTTGCACAAAACCGCAGCGATTGCCGATGCATTCCGTCCATACGGCATCAGGGTCTATCTATCGGCGCGCTTCAACGCGCCCATGGAACTGGGCGGCCTGGACACCGCCGATCCGATGAACCCGGATGTGCAGGCCTGGTGGAGTAAAAAGGCCGGTGAAATCTATTCGATCATTCCCGATTTCGGCGGTTTTCTGGTAAAGGCCAACAGCGAAGGCCAGCCCGGGCCGATTACGTATGGCCGAACCCATGCCGATGGCGCCAACATGCTGGCAAAAGCGCTGGAGCCGCACGGTGGAATAGTGATGTGGCGCGCGTTTGTGTATGACCCTGATAACACGGACCGCATTGGTCAGGCGTATCGCGCAATGAAACCGGATGACGGCCGCTTTGCTGATAATGTGTTGCTGCAGGTCAAAAACGGGCCACTCGATTTTCAGCCGCGTGAGCCGTTCAGTCCGCTCTTCGGTGCGATGCCGGAGACGCAACTGATGCCGGAGCTGCAGGTGACTCAGGAATACCTCGGGCAGTCGAAGCACTTGGCATTTCTGGCCCCCATGTGGCGGGAATTCCTCGATTCGGACACGTATGCGCAGGGGGAGGGATCAACCGTTTTGAAGGTCATGGATGGCACGCTTCATGGCACGAAGATCACCGGCGTCGCGGGGGTGGCCAATACCGGGTCCGATCGCAACTGGACCGGACACGATCTGGCGCAGGCCAACTGGTATGCCTTCGGGCGGCTGGCCTGGGATCCCGATCTTTCGTCGGAGCAGATTGTGGATGCGTGGATTCGCATGACGCTTACACAAGAGCCCGAGGCGGTCCGGACGATTGCGGATATCATGCTTCAATCGCGCGAGGCGGTGGTGGATTACATGACGCCGCTTGGACTCGCGCATATCATGTGGGAAGGGCATCATTACGGTCCGCAGCCGTGGGGCGATAACCTGCCGCGACCCGACTGGAATCCCGTCTACTACCATCGCGCCGATAGTGCGGGTATCGGATTTGATCGCACAAAGACCGGCAGTGGAACGGTCGGTCAATATCAGGGACAGACGCGGGCGATGTATGCCTCGCGCGAAAAATGTCCGGAAGAGCTGTTGCTCTGGTTTCACCATGTGCCGTGGGACTATACGATGGATTCGGGGCGGACGCTTTGGGACGAACTGTGTCTCCATTACCAGCGCGGTGTGGAGTGGGTCGGCCATGCCCGCGCACAGTGGGATACCGTTGCCGATGCGGTGGAACCGGCGCTCCATGCACGGGTCGCAGCCAAACTGGCCGTTCAGGAAGAGAATGCCGCCCGCTGGCGCGATGCCTGCCTGCTCTATTTTCAGACCTTCTCAAAGCGGCCTTTCCCCGAGGGTGTGGACCGGCCGCAGTTGACCCTCGAGCAGATCAAGCGTGATCCCCTTAAAGCGCAGGAGTAACTGCAGAACAATAAACAAAGGAACAGCACATGAAACGGAATACCATGTCAGGTTGTTACGCGCGC
>JAFGVP010000149.1 GCA_016937945.1 Pontiellaceae bacterium
ACAACCTTTAATAGCATTCAAATCTCCATGGCGGCTTTTATGAGGTTGAAATCTGCCGATCACGCGGACTCCGTAAGATTGCGGGGGCTCGCGGCAGGCAGGCGCTCAACCTTGACAAAACCCCCGGTTTCCACTACACCTTTCCCGATGAAATCACGTGCCATCGCAACCGCCGGGGGCAAACGCCCCCAACGCCTGAAAAACGATTCCCGACCAACCAGCATTCGCCGACCGAAACGTATCTTGTTCCAGATACTTGCGGTGCTTTTATCCGTTGCGGTGTTGATGTTGGCAGAACTTATACTGCGTCTATGCGGCTTTGGTGGTTATGCGCCCTTTTTCCGCAACGTCGGCCCAGTTGCCGGCGGCACCCTCGTTACAACGGATCAAGCCGGCGCCCGCTCTTGGTTTTTCAATTCCGACCTCGCGGGTGAAACGACCCCATACGCCTTTCTCGACCCCAAGCCCCCGAACACCTTCCGAATCTTCATCGTGGGCGGTTCCGCCGCCAAAGGATGGCCCAATCCGCGCAACCTCACTTCCTCGGCTTTTTTGCAAGCGATGCTCCAGGACGCATGGCCGGAGCGCCCCGTCGAGGTCATCAATCTCGGCACGGTGGCCGTTGCCAGTTATCCCGTAATGAACATCATGACCGAGGCCCTCAATTTTGATCCCGATCTGGTGATCATTGAAACGGGAAACAATGAATTCTACGGGGCCTACGGCGTGGCGTCCACCAGCCGCGCTGGCAGCAAGCCATGGACACTGGCGGCGACTCGTTTGCTCCACTCATCCGCCATGGTTCAAGCATTGGAAAAACTGTTGTTCCCCAGTCAACCCGATATGCAACACACTCTCATGGAAATCATGAGCGACCAAAACCACATTGCGCCCAACGACTGGCGACGGACGGCAGCGGCCAATAATCTCTACCATAATGTCGGGGCCATGATCACACGCTGCCAAGCTCGCGGTGTTCCTGTACTGGTTTGCAGCGTGCCGACCAGCGAGAACAACCTAGCTCCCATTGGGCCGGCCGCATCCGATGTGCCGGCAAGCGAACAGGCCCGTGTTCATTTCCAGCAGGCCCGGGCGCTGGCGGCGGAGGGAAAGCCGACCGAAGCGCTGGCCGAATTTGTAAAAGCGCGCGATCTCGACACGATGCCATGGCGGATCACCTCCCCCGGGCAGGAGGCCATTCATCGCGCAGCGCACGAGCACGGCGTCCCTGTGTGCGATTTGGTGACGGCGTTTCGCGGGGCCAGCCCCGACGGCACGATTGGCTGGCACTTGATGGACGACCACGTGCATCCGACGGTTCGCGGCCAGGCGTTGATGGCCGAAACCTTTCTGAATTCCATGACCAATGTTTCGGCGCAAGAGCGCGCGCGGGTTGCATCGTGGGAAGTATATGCGCAAGAGCTTGGAGACAATCCCTATGACCGTTACGTGGTGGACCTCAACATGCGCACGATTTTTAACGCGCCATTCATGCGCGCGAACAACGCCGAGGCCTTTGACTACTTTGATAAATCCGTGAAGCAATTTGAAGGTGCGGCCGACCCCGAAACGCGTGCGATACTACGCAAGTGGCTCGCCACCCCCCCGGGGCCGGGAGGTCGGCGTCCGCTTACCAGCGAGGTGGCGCGCTTGAGGTTGAAGCAGGGAAAATTCAGCGAAGCGTTAGGTCTCTTTCAGGCGGCCCGGAAATCTGTACCGGAATACACGTCGCTACATATGGAATACACGTGTCTCGTTTTGGAGTGCAAGGCCCTGCTCCAGGGCGAGACGACGCCTGCAGATCGCGATGAGGCAGCGCGAGAGATTGAACGCGGACAGGTGTTGCTTCACGGAAGTTTTTCAAAAACTGGTTTTGCGGGGTATTACCTCGCCCGGCTCCATCAGTTGCGCAGTGAATATGCGGAGGCGGTTCCTCTACTGAACGCGAGCCGACAGCAACTTTCCGTCTCCGACCGTCTCGCGGTGGATAAAGCGTTGATCGCTTCCTACCTCAAAACCGGAGCGGCCGATCAGGCGATCCGGATCGCCCAAGATGGCGCGGAACAGCCCGGGCCATATGCGTCCTCTTACCGCAATCTGCTGAAGCAAGTTAAGACACTGATAGCAACCAACGCTCCGGTCGCGAACTGAACACTGTGATCCCTGCGTCGGCGCCCCGTGTATTCAGACGTTCAGTGAGGGAAGGCCCCGATTAACTGATCAACAAAAGACCGCGAAAGATAAGCGCCTGTTCCGGAAGTTGAAATGGCGCATGAGCCGGAAAACAAAATGTCAGCAGCGGGCGCCCAATCGTTGGGTTTGACGATTTCAGTTTAGGCCAAACGCATTCATTCATTGATATTGGACGGTCTACATTACTTCCGCATGGGGCCGACGCCCAACAAACTTATCGGCATCGCCCCGGGACATGGCTCGCGCAGGGATGCATAGATCACCTTTCCTGCGCTGCCGGGGCTGGTGAACCGGAAGTTGCAGCGAACCCTGCTACCCGATATCCAGTCGCGCATATCGGATGTTAAGATATGCGTCCGGATGTAGCTAAAACTGGTTACACCCCACACCTTTGACTTTCTGGGCAAATACCCTACGATTCAACTATATGACCATTTTAAGCTCCGGCGGAGGCCGCCACTAAGCGGACCAATAAGGCTGTTCTACCGCCGGGAAAACAGGATGTAACCATCTGTAACAGGAGTATCCCGTTAAAACTAAACTGAAAACCGACAAATGGTGGCTAGCCACCGTCTTATTAACACAGATGCTTTGTCCTCTGCTCTATGCCGGCATGAGCACGTACCCCGACCCGCCCAATGCGGTAGCGAGCGAGGTCTTTTCCCTCTCCGTGGACGGAACCCCGGTTACGGTCATGGACTACATGAATTATCATTATGCGCATTTTGCTTTTGATGGCTCCATCAGCGTGACAGTCAAAACCTCAGAAACGATCAGCACCTATAAGATCAGCCCTAAAAGCCTGGGAATCGAGGGCCAGGTGACAGACGGGACGAATCTGACATTCTCCCTGACCCAGGCCCCGGACACCAACAGCACCCCGCTGTATCTGGTTCTCCAGATCAATAATCTGGAAAAGCTGGTCCTGCTCGGCGACCCGCCCGAAACCGATGTCCCAGCGGCTACCGGCACCGGAATTTTTAATGTGGTTACGGGATATGGGGCCGACAACACGGGGGCAACCTATACACAACCGGCCCTTCAAAATGCCATCAATGCGGCCAGTAGCTACGGTACGCCCGGCAATCCGGGAATCGTGTTTGTGCCACCTGGTATTTACAAGGTCCGGACCAACCTTCTGCTCGAAGAAAATGTGGACTTCTATCTGGCACCGGGCTCCGTGCTTAAGGCCGATGATAATATCGCAAACTATAGCTTCTGGGGCGACACCATTGATCCGGTGCTGGTGGTGAACGATGCCGAGAATGTGACCATTCGCGGGCGGGGGGAAGTAGATGCCAGCGGCATCGAGCTGATGGACCTGCTGAGCCTGACACCCCCCGTGTTTCAAGAGGACACTCCTGAGCATCCCCGTCGCAGAATCATTCGAACCTGTGCGAACTCCTGGGGCAGCGGCACCTCACGCAACGTGGTCATTGAGGGCATCGTGTGCAAAGACGCCACGGGCTGGTCGGTTGAACTGAAAAGAACGTTGGGCATAACTGCGCAGAATATAAAAGTGCTGAATCACAAGAACATTAACTGGAAGATTCAGAACGACGGGATCAATGTCTGTTCCTCCTCGGATGCACTGGTCAACCAGTGTTTTGTAATGACCATTGATGATGCCTTCTGCTCCAAGGCCACGGATTCCGTGATGGGGTCCATGGATCGCGTGCTGTTTGCCAATAGCGTGATGTGGGGCTGGGCCGCCGGCGTCAAAGGCGGGATGCAGAATAATCATCCTATGAACGACGTTGTCTTTCGCAATATTGATCTTGTCCATTGCCGCCGCGCCATCGCGCTGGACACCAAAACATCGCAGGACATAGGACAGACCATTCCCATTGAAAACGTCCTCTTCGACCAAATCCGGAGCGAGGAACTCGAAGGGCATTGGAGCATCGGCAATCATGACGCCGTCCAGTTTGATCTTCAGGACGCCGGTGCAAATAATATCACGATCCGCAACTTTACCTGTTTGGAAAACAGACCCGTGCGGTGTGGAGGCTATTATCCGGCCAATAACGTCACGTTCGAGAGCTTTGTCATGAACTCGATTCCCATTACGACCGTATCCCAAATAGAATTGCTGGGAAACCAACCGATCAACAATCTTGTTTTTACTACTGCGAAACCCATCGTGGTCTTGAGCGGTCCGGCGAGTCACACGAATGCCAGCTTTGAGGTGACGGCGACTTTCAGCGAGCCGGTAACCGGGCTGGATACCGGTGACTTTGTCGTGACCAATGCCATGCTGTCCGCGTTGGCCGGAGGTCCGTCGGTTTATACCCTGACCGTCACACCGACCTCTCCCGAGGCGGTATCCCTCCTCCTTCCGGGCGGAGTGGTTCAGAACGATTCATCCACGGACAATCTCGCCTCGGGCCTTCTGAATATTCCATGGAATGCGGGCGAGGTTCAGCTACCGCCGGTGAGCAGCGGCACACCGTATCTGCACCTGAAGGCGGATGATATTGGACTGGCGGATGGTGCGGGGGTTACCACGTGGACCGATTCCATCGGAAGTAAGACCTTTACCGGAACCGCTACCTATGCGGCCAATTATGCAAACGGCTATGCCGGAGTGCGCTTTGACGGGGTCAGCCAATGGATGGAAAACGCCAGTCTGGGCGGTGCGACGCCGAACGTCGGCAGCCTGAGCCTCTTCGTCGTGGGTAATTTCGGCGGCGCGGCCCAGGACGGCGTCACCGACTACATGATAGCGGGCCAGTACCCCGACGGAAGCGCCAACAACCGGTTACGCATCACAAACTACCATGAAGAGATGAGACTCGATGTGAGGGTGGGAAACGGCGACACGTTAACTGAAATTACCACACTCGATACCGATGTGCATGTCTACAGCATTGTATCCACCGGCGAGGCCAATGGGACCTGGGACCTGGCAATCGATGGCCATGTGTTGGGCACGGGCTCCAACGGAACATCTCCCGGCGACATGGCAGGACTCTCGCTGGGCGCGAATAAAGGTGGCAGTTTTTTCGACGGTACCATCGCCGAGGTGCTGATTTATGATGGTGGATTGAACACAGAAGAATGCGGAATCGTTCAGGATTATCTGACCCGGAAATATTTTGGGCATGTGCTGGATACCGATATGGATAGCGTATCGGATGTGTGGGAGCGGGACAATTTCGGGGATCTCACGTCGAGCTCCGGCGGTGGGGACAACTATGACGGGGACATCCAGTCCGATGCGGAAGAGTGGATCGCCGGCACCGACCCGACCGATCCGGACTCCGTTTTTACGCTCGCCCTGGGCCGGAATAATTCCGGCGACCACGCGGTGTTTTTTTTCGGCGCCCCGGGGCGCACCTATACACTGGAGACCACCGACGATCTGACCCGATCCAATGGATGGGTTAAAACAGACACCCTCACCTCGCTGTCATCGGCGGGGGAACAAACATTCACGCTCGACACTACGAGCAATGGTTTCACCCGCGTTCGCGTCTCCCTTTGACGGCCATCCGCCGCCCCTCTCTGCTATCTGAAAGAAGTAGACCACCCTTAGGGAATGCTTGCCTTTATTTTTAGGTATTGAACCGCATTGGTCGTATCAAGGATTAGCGTAACATCTTCGGAGCCATCGCCGTTATCGATTGAAGGAGGTTGCTCAAAGGCTTCGGTCGGGTAGTCCATCCAATCATTGAGATTCGTGGAGATCTGGACGATGAATTCCAGATCAGATGCGCCTTTCCGCCGGCGATAAATGACGTTGAATCCTTCATTTTCGATGGCGGATAACAGCCCCGGACCGGGTGCGTCATGCGGATCATAACCGAAGGCATAGGCGTGCAGGTTGTTGAATCCATCGCCATTCAGGTCATCGTTCATTCCCGTCAATCCGGGAGTATCCAGCTCGGCCTGCGAGAAGACCTGCTGCGACCAGAGACTATAGCCGGCGATCCAGCCGGGGGAACCGGTTGCAAGGTCGAGCATCCAGTTTGCAGGATCGTTGGCATAGGCGTTCAGGTCGATTCGGAAAATGCTGCATCCGGAAGAGCCGACCAGCGGCCACGGCGCGGCGGAAGCGTAGCGCAGTTTATCAACGACGATCATGGAAACATTCGTAACTCCATCGATAATATCGGGGCGATCAGGATACAGCAGAGCGATTTCCTCACCACTGTTATCGAGCGCGCCGGTAAAACCGTTCGATCCGCCATAAATGGTGACATCAGCCGGGACATTGTTTTCGGAGCGGAATGCCGCCGCATCACTGCCTGCGGGCAGCACGAGGAGCATGGCGCCGGCATCCAGCGTAGGCAACGGGACCGGGAAATGAAACCCGATGCCATCAATTTCCCACGTGTTTCCAGGCATCCCGCCCACCGAGTCATCGTAGAGATTGACCGATTCCGCACTGATATTTTTCAGCTCGATATATTCGAGCGCGCCGGGTTCTACGGGGGCGTAGCACAATTCGCTGATAACGACGGGACCGATTCGAGGGCCCGCATTGGGGGCGCCGGACGGATTGGGCGTAAAGCGGTTGACTTCTACGGAAAGACGCTCCTGTGCGGGGAAGTGTTCGCCGCCGATGCTATCCAGGTAACGGCCAAATGAAACGCCGTTTTTGGAGCCGCCGAAGGCATAGCCATGACGGTATCCTGTCAGGTTACCTGCTGAGTCGGCGGAATACAGATACACGTCGTCGCCATGGGAACTCAGCTGGAAGGCTCTGCCGAAATAGCCCTCGGGAGCGGAGGTTTGATCGTCATCATTGTCTTCATTGACCGCCCAGAAACTTTGCGCATTGATTACCGTTCCGGCAGGAATCTGGAACTTTTTCGGCATGTCGACATCATCCGTAAGCCACCATCCACCGATATCGACGGCAACGTTGTTTGGATTGAAAAGCTCAATGACATCCACCTGCGGCAGGTCGGTATGCGCGAGGGCTTCATTCACATAAACCGGTGCGCCGGTGTAGACCGTGACCGGATCATCGCCTGGAGTTCCTCCGGCCAAAAAGCTGCCCTGCCAGTTGGTTGCCACGGTATGGTCCGGTCGCAAGGCCGGATCAGTCAACTCCAGCGAATGGCCGCCGCCATCAGCGGTCTCCGGCCACGGAGCGCTATCGTCATAGATAAAATCACGAATGGGATCACCGCCGCCATAAGACACTTTCACCTGTTCGCCGCCATTGCTCAGCTTGTCGCCGGCGGCCCATTGTCCGGCAACAGGCAGTCCGGCCCCGTAACGAAGCGCGAAGGCATTGGTATCGGCAACGACCAGTACACATTCTCCCGGACTGAGAGTCGTTATGGCGGAGCCGAGAAAATCAAAATCGACCCCTTTGGTCAGGCGCACGTTATCGAGATTGAGCTGAACGGAACCCACATTTTTCAGCTCGATGAACTCAAAGAAATCATCGTCATCATAGCCCGCTGTAAATTCCGAAAGGGTGGGACCTTTTGGGTTATACATCAATTCGCTGACTACCAGATCATTGGTATAGGCCGAGATATCCGGAAGCGTGGTGGTAAACTGAACCGGAGCGGACCAATGGCTCCAGCGCCCGGTGTCATCCTTGTGCCGCACCCGGGCCCGGTAGGTATTGCCGGATTTTACGGCGGCCGACGGGATATTGATCTGACTGACAAAGTTGCTTAGTTCGCCGGATTCCCAACAGGCGTTCCATTCGAGTTTATATTTTGCCAGCGGATCGTAGCCGGGAGCAGCGGAGTCGGTGATTTCAGCAATGCGCCATTCCATCGCAGCAAATGTGTCCGCTCCTTGCGGGTCTGTGAATACAGAAGATTCAAAAGCCAGCCCGTCAGTGGGATAATTGGTCATTCCGATGTAGCTGATGGCCGGGGTATCAGGAATCAAACCGCCCTCTCCGTTCGAAGCCTGCAGCCAATCCAGAAACGCATCCCGCCCTTGTGTTCCCGAAATATTGTTATCACGCGCCTGCGGGATTTCGGGATCGTTTCCGCCCGCCCATGAGCCGCCAACAAAGGCAAAATTTTTCATATTCCGGGCCAGCGTTTCCAATGAGGTCATGCCCGGACCGTTTAGACCGTAATAGGTTCCTGCATCATATGGAGCGCGCATCCACCGATCACGATCCGCCGGCATGAAGTCTGCGATAACCTGAGTGAACTCATCGATGACCGGATTAATCTGATCCTCCTGCCAAAGCAGGTCACGGACTTCGCGCACCGCATTGAAATAGTCGGGCCAAAGTTCAGGCGTCGAACCACCATCGCTGCCCCCGCCAGAAGTAGCAAAGAGCGCATTATAGACCACATCATACCCGCTGTTCCAGTTGGGGCCCCAGGAAGCATCGGTGTCCCACGGGATGATGCTGAGTTTGCCGTTATAGTTATTCTCTGCCAGATAGTCCGGGGAGAAATAGTAAATCATGTTTTTATTGGCATCGGGCCAGTAATCGTAGTGGCGAACGGCCTGACAAAGAGCGTGGTAATAGCTGTATTTTTCAATATCCACCCGTGCGCGAATATAGTCTTCCGATCGATATCCCGTCAGTCCGGATTCAATTCCATAGTAGTCTTCGCCATTAACCGGCGCAAAGGCACTCTGGTAGCGTTGCTGCTCTTTGGGGTTACTTTCCCCGTTGACCAGCTTATAGAGGTTTCCCTTTTCCAGATTGTGTTCCTCCAGAAACCGGACATCCGCTGTTTCAATAGCGGCGTTCAGTCCCCAGAAATCGCCGCGCCATTGATCCGGCGCTTCATCGGCCCTGTCAATGACCCTGAAATGGAACCAATGGGTATGCTGGACAGGCACGCCAACGATGTCCATGAGATACATGTTGACGATTTCATTCAGGGTGTAGGTGAGCGATAATCGGTTTTCGAACCCCTTCGAGGTGGTAAGCGTGCGCCATTTTTTTGCGTACTTTTTGCCGTCCTGATCGCGTGCCTGGAAATAATATCCATCGTTGAAACGGAAGCGCATGGATCGTTTTCCATTTCCATAATAGCGCCCGTTTGCACCACGCAGGCGATAGCGGATGTTGTCGTAAACAACCCCGTCATAGACGATCGTCCCATGCCAGTTAAACAGAAAACGCTCCGGTTGCAGCGCGCCGGAAAACTGATCAATCTGATCGGCATAATCCCAGGCAATGCACGTATCCCAATCCTCGGCACGCGCAATGACCTGATACACCGGAAGATTCGTCAGCGTCGACGCCGAGTGACCATTGTAATCCGGCACCCCGTTGTAGACGAAATACGCAAAGTTCAGGGATTCGTCATCGGCATACGGAACCCGGTCGGCTTTGCCCAGTGAATCCTCGACCATGATTCGGTAGCGAACCAGGGTTCGATGATCCCGGGCCGGCAGCGTGGCCGTATACACATCGTCCCCCGCAAATTCGTCATCGCCCGTTCCGTCATCCACCATGATCACCGTTGTCCAGTTTGCGGGATCGTTGTAAGCCGGATTTTCTTCAAGAGGCTGCAGATGGGCGGGAATCGAATGATTGACGATCGGGTGAGGCAGGTGCGATGGAATATAAGCGCCGGGCGCGACCACCTGATATTCGAGCGAAACAGAGGCCACCCCTTCAGGATCGGTGACCTTGGCGGTGACAATAACCGCATTCGTTGAAGTCGGTTGAGCCGGCAAATGCTCAACCTGCCGGATATTGGGCGATGCATTGCTTGCGTAGACATTATTACGGGCTCCGGCGCTCGGCAAGGCGGCCGGCGCATGGGCGATTTCCAGATCAAAGCCGAGGTCACTGCTGGAGTATGCGGCGTTGATTACCTGGACCGCAATGGTATTGATCCCCTCGATCAGCACGCCTTCGGGAATTATCAGTGTGGTCTTCTCATAGCTTCCTTCGACCGGCTGGTAGGTTATCGCCGTAGTCGAGATGGTCGGCTCTCCATCGGCAATGCGATCCCGATGCACCTCGACCCCGTTAATCCAGACCACCAATCCGTCATCGATGGTGTAGTTCAGGATCCAATTTCCCGTCGTCTGCTCGGCGGTCAGCTCAAATTCATTCCGAAGAAAAATGCAGAGGTAATTATTCTGCATATTTGCAATGCCGGTATTTAATGAAACACCATCCACCGTTCCATAACCGATCGGAGTTTGCGCGACTGACCAGCTTGCATCCTCCACAAATTCAGGCTGACGCCACGCCGACGTCGGGGAAGACGCTTCGGATGTGCCCGGGCGCCAGCGCCAGCCGGAGTCCGACATCGGAAGCACGACCGTTTCATTGATCGCTTCGGTAAGAAATGCCGAACGCCAGGAGCTGCCGAGATCGTTGTCGAGCGATGGATTGATCAGCTCGATGGATGCGCCGGACCCATTCGCCGCCACCGGCCAAGGGAAGCCCACGCTGTATTCAACCTGATCGACAATACTATCCGTCGCATCCCGCAGGCGGATGGTTTCGCCCTCGCTGCTAAGGCTGCCCGCGTAGGGACCAAGAGCAGAAGCTCCATAGGTCGCAAGAATCGCAGCAGGATCTTCAGCAATAACGAGATAGCCGCCCGCAGGAAGGATCGTACTGTTTGTAAACCCATAATCCACGCCGCCGGAGATGCGCCACCCCGTCAAATCAACCGCCGAGGCATCAGGGTTATAGATTTCAACAAATTCCTGCCGGATTGTATTATCAGCCGGATTGTAGTGGATCTCATTAATGACCGGCGCGGCAGAAACGCCGGCACAATGCAGCGCCAATAAGAAGGCTCCGGAACGCATGAGCAGACCCTTCACACTTTTGCAGGGAGTGCCTCTCCCTGCGTCGTTGTTTGTTCTGCTCATGCCGTCTCCTTTTCAGATTGTTTCTTTGGGTCTCTCGGTCTTTTACCGGGAGCACCGGTTTATTCCATCCACGATTTATACAAGAAATGGACCGCTCACAGAGCGGTCCGTTATTTCGTGAATAGCGGATCAGCGGCGGCGCGTCCGGAGAACACACCGCCACCGTCACAACTTAGCGGTTGGGATCAAGAACACCGAGACCGAAATCGATGTACTGGCCACCGAAGTCCTGATGACAGTGAATGGCGATCACGTTTTCTTTGCCCTGCTTCAGGGCTTTCTTCGCGGCATCAGACAGACGGATGGGCGTGTAGTCGGTTACCCAGCGGTCCTTTTCCAGAATAAGCTCTCCGTTCAACCAGATTTCCACGGAATCATCATGGAAAAGATTGATCGCAAGATTCTCAAGCTGCTTGGAATTCAGCATCGGCATTTTGAAGGTCCGGCGAATCCAGATGTCGGAGGTATGCCATTCCGTCCCCGTCCGTCCATGGGTATCGAATCCGAAGCCGCCAAGTCCCTTTTCCCAGTTGCGGGTATCCGCATTTGCTTTCATCCAGTCGGACCCGGGTTTTTGGAAGGTATATTCATATTCAACATCCGCCTTGTCAGACGAGGGAACCAGGCTGGTATAGACTGGGCCAACCCACTCGAAACGGTTGGCCTTTGCAATCATTTCAGGATCCACCTTGAGTTGGCGGTCATATGTGAGCAGGCCGTTGATCTCGATCTCCACATCGGTAATCTGGGTATACACCGCGGCACAGAGGCCGTTTTCGTCCCGATACTGACGAAGCTTTCCGGCAAACTGGGCATACAGATTTTCCAGCTCTTCTGAATTTGCAGTGGTGGTATAGCCCCAGCCCTTTGACTGCCACGGATTGTTATTACCGAACTTCAGGCCGATGCCGCCATATTCGCCAAGAACAAAAGCAACGTGGTCCGGCACATCGAACGCACGCGGCGCCGGATAGGGATGAAAGTCGGCCACATCGCCTACGCCGAGATAGCCGTTATCCTGACCGCCGCTGTCTTCGTTGACCAGACGGCTCGGATCGAGCTTCCGCGTCAGCTTCGTGAGCTTAACCACGTCATGCTTGCCCTGGCTCTCGTTGAAGACCACCCACATCACAATCGATGGATGGTTTTCCAGGTTATCAACCGTTGCCTTTATCTGTTCCACATAGGCCGCACGGTCAATTTCAGGGCGCGGATTCGGCGGATCGTAGGAGTTGACTGACGGCATGTCCTGCCAAACGAGCAGACCGAGCTTGTCGGCATAGTAATACCAACGCGCCGGCTCCACCTTGATGTGCTTGCGGGTCATGTTGAACCCGAACTTCTTGGTGATCTCCAGGTCAAACCTCAGCGCCTCATCCGTCGGGGCGGTATATACGCCGTCCGGCCAGAAGCCCTGATCGAGCGGACCGAACATGAAGCAGGGTTCGCCATTGAGGAGCAGACGCTGTACACCGTCAACTTCTGCCAGCTCGATGGAACGCATGCCAAAATAGGTGCCCACTTTATCGACAACTTTTCCATCGCGGATCACCTCAACGGTCATATCGTAGAGATGCGGATTTTCCGGCGACCAGAGGATCGGATTGTTGATCGGGAAATAGATATTTTTCCCTGCCGCTCCGGTCATGCTCTGACCGCCAACCGTTACCTTAATCTCTCCGGCGGCATTTCCATACAGGTCGGCATTAACCGTCACACAGCCCTCTTTCAGATCCGGCAGAATATGCAGATCTTCAATGGCACCTTCCGCGACCGGCTCAAGCCAGACCGTCTGCCAGATGCCGGAGGTCGGCGTATACATGATACCGTCAGGACGAAGCGTCTGCTTGCCGCGCGGCTTACCGACACTGCTGGTTCCGTCAGTCACCTTTACCACAAGACTCTGAATACCGGTGCCGGAAATATAGTCGGTGATATCAAAGCTGAAAGGATTGTAGCCGCCTTCATGTCCGCCCACCCGTTTGCCATTCACATAGACTTCGCTCGCATAGTCCACCGCACCGAAATGGAGAATGATACGCTGGCCGGCCCAGTTTTCCGGAATCGTGATATCACGCTGATAGAAGAGAACCTCATCGGGTTTGAATGCGCGCTTCACCCCGCTGAGCGAACTTTCGATCCCAAAGGGAACCAGAATGCGGCCGTCCCAGTTATTCGGCTGTTTTGCGCCCTGTTTCACGACCGCATAATTCCAGAGACCATTCAGGTTCTGCCACTCATTACGGGTCAGCTGCGGGCGGGGATATTCCGGCAACGGAGCCGACGGATCGACATCCTTCGCCCAACGCGTGAGCATCGGGGGATCGACCGGCTTCCAGCCCTCAGCCCCTTGAACGGACCCAACGGTGAACGCCGCCGCCAAAAGCGCGGAAAAAATAAGAAAACGCCGCGTCTGCAATACTGCCGGCCGGCGGGCTTTAAACTCGTTATTACTCATCATATTAACTTCCTCGTTTTTGTTTCCTGCCCGGATTCAGTTCCAGTCTGCGCCGGCCGGAACATCATGGCCGCGCTGCAGAAAACGATTGTCGTTAATAATGCGAGTATTCGTCATGAATCGCTTTACTCTATTTCAAGGAAAACGATCTGCATACTTATCGAGCGTTGCTGATGCTTTTGAAAATGCCTTTGCAAAAGACAATTATTGATCCGACGCCGGCTGATAATTCAACAGACTGAGGCCGACATCAACCCCCTGCCCTCCGACGGTCTGATGGCAGTGCACGACAATTATATTTGTTCCGGCGGCTTTAATGGCTTTTTTCGCCTCAGCGGAAATCGGGCTATATGAATATCCCCGATGTGCCGGCAGCTCGGCCGCAAGAACACCGTTAATGAATACCCGGCAGTCATCATCGTGATACAGGTAGAGATACAGCCCCTCAAGATCCTCCTCCGCAACGAAACCCAATTCAAATTCCCGCCACAGCCAGATGTCCTGAGTCGACCATTCCGTGCCGACATGGATATTCGGCGTGCCGGCCGAAGCAAACGGGCCCTCTGATGTTTTCCAATCCGCACTCCGGAGCGGGGCTCGGAACCAGTTGTCTGCAGGCATTTCCGTTGAATAATGCCATTGCTGCGGATCGCGCGATGACGTAGGGAGAATCTGCTTTTCAATCAGGGTCTTGTTGATCACCGAGAGGTTGATTTCCCGCAGGATATCCGGATCTGTTTTGAATGCTTTACGGTCATAGGTCACGATGCCGTTCAGCTCATTTTCCACGTCGGTAATCTGGGTATAAACCGCACCGCAGAGCCCTGACTGCTCTTTCAACTGCGACAGCGTCAACGCGTAGAGTTTATAACGATCCAGATATTCCTGCTCGGTCTCCACTTCAAGCACATGCTTCGAGCTCCATGTATGCCCGTCGACTTTAAACTTGGTGGCACCGTATTCGCCGGAAACAATCGCCTGCCCCGGCTCCCCGGGAATCGCCCTCGGGGCCGGATAGGTATGACTGTCGGCAATATCCCCCACCCCGTACCAGTCGTATCCGCTCGCCTGGTTTACCGCCCGGGTTGGATCAATCCTTTTCACCATGGCAACAAGGTCCGCCGTGGACACGGTCTTGTTGATTTCATCCTGGCCGCACTTTTCATTATACACCACCCACATGGCAATGCTCGGATGGTTTTTCAATGCCCGCACCATCCCTTCCAGCTCCTGCGCATATTGATAAGGCTGAGCCGGAACGCCGCCATAGGATTGCGCCGTCGGCATGTCCTGCCAAACCAGGAATCCGAGCTTGTCGGCCCAGTAATACCAGCGCGCCGGCTCCACCTTGACATGCTTCCGGATCATATTGAATCCAAGCCGCTTCTGCAGTTGGAGATCATACAAGAGCGCGTCGTCGGTTGGAGCGGTATAGTTTCCGTCAGGCCAGTATCCCTGATCCAGGGCTCCCAGCTGAAAGATAAATTCATTGTTCAGCAGCATTTTGGCCTGCCCACCGACGTTCTCCACCGAGATTTTCCGCATGCCGAAATAACTGGCCACTTCGTCAACGGTATCCGTGCCCTCCATCAGCCGGACCTCAAGGCCGTACAGAAACGGATGATCAGGAGACCACAGCTTCGGATCCGGAAGCTTGATCTCCATTTGGCGGTTCGGGAAACCGGATACTTTTTTGACCAATTTTCCATCCTCCAGAATATTGACCACAACGCGCGTTTCCGCATCGGCGGCCGGCGCACGCACCGTGAGCTTCAGCGTCGAGGAATCAACATCGGGCGTAACAGACAGATGATCGATGCAGTTTCTGTTCACCGGTTCAAGCCAGACGGTCTGCCAGATTCCGGAACACGGGGTGTACATGATTTCAATCCCCTCGGTGGCCTGCTTCCCCCGTGGCTGACCGCCAAATTCGGAGGGATCGAAAACCCGCACAATCAGTTCCTGCGGTCCGGCCGTTTTCAAATACGGCGTGATATCATAACTGAACGGCGAGTAGCCTCCCTTGTGTATACCGAGATTCTTGCCGTTAATGAAGACTTCCGCCTCCCAGTCAACGGCGCCGAAGTTCAGGATAATCTGCTGCCCGTTCCACTCCTTCGGAATGGAGAATGTTCTGCGATACCAGGCCCGCGGGTGGCTTTCCATGATGCCCGATAACGCCGACTCGATCGGAAACGGAACCAAGATGCTTCTCGGCAGCTGCTTCCCGAGGGGAGCGTCCTCCCCGGCTTCGGCAGGGGTAAACTCCCATATTCCGTTCAGGCTCAGCCACTGCTCCCGCTGCAACTGCGGCCGCGGGTATTCCGGAAGCGGGTTTTCCGCATTGACCTGCGCGGCCCATTGAGTCATCAACGGGGCCTCCTTTTGATCCAGACTTTGCCCGGCTACATCCAGAGCCAGCAGGACACTGATCAGCAGCATGTTTGTTTTCATGATATTCCCTGGGTTAAGTGAACAATCAAAACGGCGACATCCACGATGCGCCGGACCGCAAAATCCATTTCCTCATAGATGGCATTACTATTCGCGTTCGGGAAACCGCACTTCGATTGATTCTCCGTCGGAAAAGTCGCGCTCCAGCACGATACGTCCGGCTTCAGTCACCTTGAGATGCAGTTGGTTATTGTGTCGCTCCACGATGATATCAAAATCATGACCAAAGGCGCGGATCGACCGCAAAGCCATGCGAGGCCAGTCTTTTGGAAGGCGCGGGGTGCAACGAAACCGATCGAGGCCCGTCGGCAGGATACCAAACAAGCCTTCGGTGAAAATACGGCAATAAAGGGCGCATTCCGAAGACAGTTGTCGCTGGTCGCCCTCGGGCCAGGCTTCGACCGGATAAGGAACATGTTCGCCGAGCAGCCGTCGGCGGGTATAGGCCGTCAGGAACGGCAGGGCCTTGCGCGTCTCACCGGCCTGCAAGGCACCGCGGAAACCGTACAGCGTGGAGCGATCCCAGAATGAGCGGTCACCCTCCTGCGAAGCGAGGCCGTCATCCGTCCACAGCTGCGGAGAAAAAAGGGCGTCGATGGTGGCGTCGCGACGGTCCATCAGGCCCATGCAAAGCGGCAGGCAGATCCAGGAACGCAGCACATCATTTCCGGCATAATAGCGATACGTGTCGAAGCCGCTTACGGTGGAACCAAAATACGTTTCAATGTTTTCGGCCATCGCGTCGGCTCGACGGGCATAGTCGTCGGCCTCGTCGTTCCTGCCGAGCGCACGACCCAGGTCAACCGCAGCACGCAGTCCGCCGTAGTACAGGCAGGCCGTGGAAAGATTGGCGTTCCCGGCGGGCAGGCGGCGTTCCAACTCGTCGGAGTCCGAAGCAACGACACCTTCCGGCGTGAGATGGCGGCGGCAATATTCCAGTGACCACGCGATGGCCGGCCACAACTCTTCGGCTACCGCCTGGTCGCCGAAAGCAAGACAGAAGCGTGCACAGCCGTAGGCATACATGGCGGCATCCCCGCGGTCTCCGGCGGCGCTGAAGTGATCCGTGCCTTCGGCAATGATGGACGAAGGGATCCTGCCGTAATCCGGCTTCATGTAGGTCTGGAAAAGGCGGTAGGTGTTGAGCGACGCCTGATTGCCATGCGCGTCACCAAGAAACGGGAAAAAGGGACCGGCATATTCAACGTTGTCATTGCACCAGGCGGCTGCGTAATACCGCAGTCCGCCGGGTGCGAGCATAAGACCGCCCCGGGTGGCATTAATGGATTCAGCGACGCGCAGCTTGCAGAACGCAAAGGCCCGGTCGAATTCTGGAACCGGCGTCTCCAATCGCAGCGCACGCTGCAGACCGGCAACATACGCGCACCGCGCTGCGTCTTCAGCCTCGACGTCGATTTTCTCCGCAGGCTCGACTTCCAGCCGGGCGCTGAACAGCACGGCAAAGTGCATCTCCTGGCCGGGAGAAAGAACCTGACGGGTCGGTGCGGTGCACGCCGTTTCCAAGATGTTCGTACCGTAGGGGCCAACGACACGCTGCACCCGGGGCGCGAATCCGGTTTCAATGGTATGGAAACGATGCCCGCCATTGCGTAACACCCATACATCCAAAGCGGTTCTTGCAGTCGGGCTGGGGAAAATACGGCGGACCACCGCAATATCCGACCCGAGCGTACCCTCGAACGTCAGGCTTCCATCCAACACCACCCGGTTAACTATGATCCCATCGGGCGCGGTACCATCCACCATGATGGTCGGCACAACGTCATCCGTATACTCCTGAATCAAGCTGCCATGGGTATCGTTGGGAATCGTGCGCAGGCCGGGCCACACCACGCTGCGATGAACCGAAAGAGCGCGCCGGGCATCAATCGAATAACGGACCACCTGCCCCACGCGCAGGCCGCCTTGTTCGATGAAATCCGACTGTGGCAGTCGGGTATCGTTGTTCACGGACCAGATGGTGCTGACGCCTTTTCCCAGTTCCCAACGCGGTGGCGGCGGCGGTGCCTTTACGGCCACCGGCGGTTCGCCGACCACTCGAAACATGGCATCGCCCCAGTCCGCATGGTCATACTCCATACCATCGCCTCCGTCGGCAACGCGGAGGATTAAATGTTTCACACCTCTCACATCCACGTCGGCCTTCACCGCCGTCATGCCCCCACGCATCACGGGGCTTCGCCAAAGCACGTTCCCGTCCCCCTCTACCATGAATTCCACACTGCCCTTCCGCCCCACCTCGTCATCAACACCAACCTGGGCGGTAAAGCGTTCGCTTCCCCCGTTCAGGTCCAGTGATAATTCGCTCGGGGCATGGGTGCCGAAGCCCTGATCGTATCTGCGCCCTGCAACCGTCAGCGGACGGCTTTCCACCGAACAGTCGTAGCCTGGCTTCCCCCATCCTTGACGTGCATACAGCAGTTCCAACGAGGACAAAGGCACGTGATGCGTCGACGAGGGGGGTGCCGCAACGACTGCAAAGGAATGCAGCGTAAGCATGGAGACGATAAGTTTGCAAATCATTCCATTCCTGACCAATTGTTCCATTTTCAATCCTTTTCTTAATGCGCGCCTGAATTCGCTGCGGCCAGGAATAAACAGCTCCCCGCGTACACTGAGCAGGAGACCGTTTTCCGGACGAACGCCGACATCCGCGGTTATTCGGCAAGCGATACGGAAATCCCTTTTTGTGAAAATGGATTTCCTTCCCCATGGTAGGTTTTCCCGTCCACCATCACTTGAACATCCACCATGCGTTTATCGAGCTTTAGTTTTCCGCGCTGGTCGGAACATTTCACAACGACCTGGTTCCCGGAACGCTGCGCGATGAAGTCGCTTTCCCGGAAACGGCCGTTTTCGAATTCGTATCCATCGCCGGTGTCTTCATACAGCGTGCCCTTCGCTTCGCCGTTTTCATCGGGAACGATCATCAGCGTCAGCTTGTCATTGGAGGTGAGCTCGGCGGTGGATTCCACGACCGGGCCCAACGGGACAATGGCGCCGCCGCGCACCAGCACATCGCACTGGTATTTATCTTTAGTGCTGTCCTCGCCTACCAGCGAAGCGATTTCCCAGATTCCGCCCGGCAGCTTTACCTCGGCCGCCCACTTCGGAACCACGATCAGATCGCTTCCCACCATGAACGCCCGGTCTTCCATCCGCAGCGATGCATCCGCCGGGTCGGCAAACAGTACCGGCCGCATGACCGGAACCCCGTCGGCGTGCGCATTCTTGAAGCAGGTGTAGAGATAGGGCATCAGCCGATACCGGCGTTGCAGGGCCAGACGCGCGGTGTCTTCCACTTCCTGGCCAAACTCCCAAGGTTCCTGGTTTGCAGTACCCTCGCTGGTGTGCGCACGGCTGAAGGGATAGAAAGCACCCAGCGCCACCCAATGCCCCCAAAGCTCCGGTGTGGCATTGCCGCCGAAACCGCCGATGTCCGGCCCGTTGAACGGCTGTCCGGACAGACCAAGGGTGATGGACATGGGAACGGACCACTTGAAATGCTGCCACGTGGCATTGTTGTCGCCGGTCCAGGTGGCCGCATAGCGCTGGCCACCGATATAATTGGAACGCGTCAGGACAAACGGCCGCTTATTCGGATTGGCCGCAAGAATGCCTTCGCGCGACGCTTTGGTCATGAGCATTCCAAACACATTGTGATACTGCCGGTGCGTACCGGCCGGCAGGCCGCCTCCGCCGCGATGCATGTTGTCCATCGGCATGGTGCCGCCGGGACCGCCGAAAACTGACGGTTCGTTCATGTCGTTCCACACCCCGTCAATTCCCTGGGCCATGAAATCCTTGTACAGGCCGGACCACCACGTGCGGGTTTCGGGCCGGGTAAAGTCGGGAAAGACACAGTCGCCGGGCCAAACGCCGCCAACAAAGTTTTCGCCCGCCGCATTCTTGACCCAGACATCATTTTTCGTTCCGCTGTCATAGACGAAGTAGCCTTCTTCATATTTGACGCCGGGGTCGATCATCCACACGCCTTTGAATCCGAGCGAATGCAGGTATTCGTTGGTATCCTTCGGATTGGGATAGCGGTTCTTGTCGAAGGTAAAGATGCGGTAGCCATCCATGTAGTGAATATCGAACCAGATCACGTCGCAGGGAATCTTTTTCGCGCGGAACGTATCGGCAATTTCCCGGGCCCGGGCATCCGGATAATAGGACCAGCGGCACTGCTGATAGCCCAGCGCCCAGCGCGGCGGCATCGGCATCGTTCCGGTCAGCTCGCCCAACCGCTTCAGGATCTCCTGCGGCGAGCCGCCTTCGATGACGATCACCGGAAAGTCAGGAGCTTCGGCCGAGGTGGAATAAACAATGCCTTCGCGCAGATCCAGATCCGCCACCCAGGTGCAGTCAAACAGTACACCGAACGCGCTGCCGTCCTTGCGCACACCGATCACCCACGGATGCGTCTGATACAGCTGATTGGCTTTTCCGTATAGCGGATTGTCAAAATTGCACAGCTTGATTTTATAGCCGTTTCTCAGCAGCGAACCGGTCACCTCGCCGGTTCCATACAGATCCGTCTCCGGATCGACCGACAGAAATGCATATTTTTTCCCATCGACCGTGCTGAAGCGGGGTTTTATCTTCCAGTCTGCCCGGACATCCTGTTTGAAACGAACCGGTTTCAGCAGAGCAAGCGAAGGCGCCAGCTCCGACACCTTGGCCCCTGCAGGAAGAAAGCCGGCGATGCGATCGGACACCATTCCGCCTTCCGGGGTGCCGCTCAGGTGGCTTTCCAATTTCGCAACCAGCTCGCCCGGCTGGTCATCCCGCTGCATGACGGATTCAAAATCGGATGCAAATATAAGCTCGTCAAACGTCCAGCTGCAATCGTTGTTGCCGCAACGGATGCGCAGCTCATCAAAACTCAGTTCGGTTTCATATTCGGACCAGATGTGGTCCGGCTGGCGCGCCAGGCTGCGGCGGGTATCCGGATCGAGACCGATCATGATTTTTTCCGGGCCGTTATCATGATACTCGATCTTCATTACAAACTTATGCACGGCAGCGTCTACCGGCGTGCGCCCGTTCCCGACGGTGTGGCCGATACTGTCCCCGGACCAGAAACTGAAATCGCCGGACGTATAATCATTTCCGAGGCCGAAGACTTCCTTCCCGTCCCGGTAGAAAACGACTCCGCCAAATTTATTGCCGTTTTCGCCGTTGCCGCTTTTCAGGAGAAAGCTGAAATACTGGGTTTTATATTTCCGCGGATTTGCAATCTCCTCAGGAAGCGTGTAGCTGACGCCGGCAATATCATCCTTCAGCAGCAGGGCACCGCCTGATTCCGCCTGATAGCTGTAATTCAGACTTATCTTCTCGGGTCCGCCGGAAAAATCCTCCTTGAACAAAACCTCCCCCATAACCGCCGCGTCAACCTGGGCAACAAGCAGAACCAGTAACGTCTTCTTAATCATCTCCATCTTCCTTTCCGGAACATCTCCGGTCATTAATATTTTAAAAATATACTCTCACGATATTGAAAAGGGATTCTTCATCATCTGAATACATGGTTTCTTAACTATTTTTACACCGTCAGGCGTGTTCCCGGATCTTCATCATGATGAGCGACTGACACGGAGTGACAACCTGACTACAGGCATAGCCCATACACAAACGTACTCCATTTCCAGTATTCCCATATTCTTTCGGCTATCGAAAGCCTTCTGATAAGTCCCCGAGGATTAAATACCCTCGTATATTTTAAGAGCGAAATTACAGAGCTCAAATAGACATCTATTTTTTAGAAAAAAAGCACTCATAGAACCGAATGAAACCCTCTGGCAAAAATGGCACTATAGATAGGATGAGAAGGCCGTGATAGAAGAGTCAGGTCTCCTTACGAGCAGTGATAAGCTCACGCTCACAATAAAACCGCACTCAATGGTGCAAAGGAGCCCTGACATGAAAAACGCAACATCATTGGAATGGATATGGGAGATCGCAACCATAGTATTTGCATCCTTGATTCCAGGGAAACAGTGCAATCAAGAAGCTCAGTGATAGTAGTTCGAGCTCTGTAACGCCTGTAATAGCGGCATTTTATCGAAAACCGACACACTCAAAATCTGTAGAATTGTGTAGAGCGACGACTCGATGTTCAGCTGCTTCTTTGTAATGGCCACGAGCAGGTAGACGCAGACCGCAATCCATATCTGAGTCTTGGCTGCGTTCGCGCCGGTCCCAAAGAAGGCCTTAACAGAGAAAAGACCGTCGCACCGGAATACATAACTCACCCCGGTGAAAGGGAGTGATCATATCCCTAAACCCGGCTCAAGTCGGAAAGAGCCGATTCTGCTTGCAACATATTCATTTTAGATATCTTACATCTGGTGATTCAAACATTGGGACAATAATGATGGCGTGCATGAAATAACGGGAAACGCTTTACAGATCCGTTCCGGATGCTCCAAGGTCAGTTCCGGTTAAACATGATAGGAGCAACTCATATGGCACTGACGGAAATCCGATTTGATTCACAGGTGCTCGACCTTTCGCTGGGGGTAAATATGATCCTCCCGGAACATCCGGAATCATGGAAGGAGCCGCCGGCGGTGCTCTATCTTCTGCATGGATTGTCCGACGATCACACCATCTGGAGCCGTCGGACCTCCATCGAACGCTACGCCTATGACTACAATCTCGCGATCGTCATGCCGGACGCCTACAAGAGTTTTTACTGTGATATGTCGCACGGGATGGATTACTGGACCTTTCTCTCGCAGGAACTCCCGATGCTGATCAAACGCTGGTTCCGGGTCTCGGAGGCACCGCAAGAAACCTTCGTGGCCGGTCTCTCCATGGGCGGCTATGGCGCGATTAAGCTGGCCTTGGGAAATCCGGGACAGTATGCGGCGGCGGCGCTCTCCGGGTCGCTGGATATTGCATCGCATATTCATGATGAGTGGAATGACTCCCGCATGCGAACGTTCGAAGCGGTATTTGATTCACTCGACAAAGTGCCCGGATCCGTCAACGACCTGATTTCCACCGTGCGGAATCTGCCATCGGTTCCCGATACGGATTTTTATGTCTGCGTAGGCACAGAAGATTACCTCTATCAGGACTCGGTCAGCTTCCGCGATGCCGCCCGGCGCGCCGGACTCCGCCTGACTTATGAGGAGGATGAAGGCGCCCATGAATGGTCGTTCTGGGATCGCTATATCCAGCGTGTGCTGGAATGGCTTCCGATCGACAAACGGGAACGACCGCCGCGCTGATTATTTCCTCGCAATATAGCGAGCAATATCCTCAAGCCGGATAAACCCGACCGGATGATGGCGCACATCCACCACGACGGCGCAATGGCGCGGATTGCGGCGCAGACGATAAAAGGCGGATTTCAGGTTGCGACCTTCCGGCAGCAACAGTACATCCTCGGCATAGGCCTTGATCGGCTCGCTATCGGGAAGGCGGCGGGCGCTGAGTGAAAACATGGAAACGAGGCCGGCGGCCGTATGCCGATGCATCATGATTGCATAGGTTGTTTCCCGGCGATCAATCAGCCGCTTGAAATCGGCAACCGTGGCGGTGTCCGGCAGTCGCGGAATATTGCGCAGCGGTGTCATGACCTCACGAATCGCAACCCGATGCATGGAAGTCACGTTGTCGAGCATGCGGTTCTGGTGCGAACTGATCACGCCCTCTTTCTCCCCGGCAGAAAAATAGTCTCGCAGCGCCTCCGGAGACAGACGATGCAGATCGCGGCCGGCGGCATTATCGGCCCCGTGCGTCAGAAAACGGAAGAGCATCTTCAACGGCCAGGTCAATGGAAGAAGAATCCAGACCAGCAGGCGAAGGACACCGGAAAGCCGATACATCAGACGATCGGCCTGCTTTCGAAACAGGTTTTTCGGACCGACCTCCGCCAGCAGAAAAAGCGGGAACATGAGAGTCAGCGTGGCCGCAATTTCGGCCGACCAGGGAATAAAGCCCAGCAGCATGCGGGATTCGCGCAAACCGGTGGACAGATAAACATCCGTCATCCCCATCGAAACCACATAGTTGGCGATATTGTTACAGATCAATACCGTGTAGATAAACAGGTATGGATTGCGCAACAGGCGTGACAGCCGGATAGCCGAACGCCGACCGTCGCGTTCTCGGCGGCGCAGGCGAATCCGATTGATCATGTAGCTGCCGGTTTCAACGCCGGAAAACAATGCGGACCCCAGGAACCCGATCAGAATGGCAATCAGGCTGGACATTATTCGTCCTCCTCTTCCGCCGGTCCGCTGTCGAGTTCAAGACGCACCAGCTCAATCCGGTTGGAGCGAACCTGCTCCACCGTAAAACGAAGATTCCCCACCTGCGCTACATCACCCGGTCGGGGCAGATGCTTCAGCAGCGATACCACAAGACCGCTCACCGTATCCAATGCCAGACCCTGCATCATCTGGCGCGGCAGAAAACCGACAAACAGGCTGCGCCATTCACGAATTCCCAGACTGCCCTGTAACCGATAGGTGGACTCGCCGAGTTGCTCAACGGCTGAAACCTCCAGCGCATCAAATTCGCCCACCACTTCTTCCAGCAGATCCTCAATACAGACCGTTCCTGCCAATCCGCCATATTCATTCACCACACAGACCAACCGCGGTTCCTCATCAAGAAATTCCTGTAGCATTTCATCGGCGCGCTTGGTTTCCGGAACAAACTTTACGGGCAGGGCAAAATCGGAAAGCGGCCGATCCGGATTCCCATCCACAAACAGGGCTCGGGTTTCCACGACACCGACGATGTTATCCTCTTCGCCCTCGTACACCGGAATCAGTTCAATGTGCTGTTCCGTGGCCTCGGCCAGCGCCTCGCCGGCCGGCGCATCGGCACGGCGGAAAAACTGACGGACCCGAGGCACCATCAGCTCGCGCACCCGGATTTCAGGCAGATTGACAATATCCTCGACAATCGCCTTTTCCTGCCGCCCGAAAGAGGGATCATGATGCGTCGCATCAATCAGCATTTTAAGCTCTTCCGCCCCCAGCTGCTGCTCGGCATGGCCTTTCGGCTCCATGCGGTTGGTTATGGCCTCCAGAACGCGGCGTATCGGCCCCATGAAATGAAACCATCCCAACAGCGGGGAGGCATTCAGCTTTGCCACCTTTTCGGGATAGGAAATCCCCATGGCCTTCGGAAGAATTTCACCGCCCAGAATGATGAGCATCAATACCACGCCGCCAATTGCAGCCTGCCACCATTCTCCATAGCGCTCGGCAATCTTCAGGCTGAATGTGGCGCTGATGGAAAAGAAGAGAATGTTTACGACCAGATTACCGAACAGAATGGCAACCAGCAGTCCGGACGGATTTGCGGAAAGCAGATGAAGCAGCTTTTCGATGTGGTGTCCGTCATGCCTCAGGCGCCGGATCTGGTTGCGGCTCAAGGAAAACAGGGCCGACTCCGTACCGGAGAAAAACCCCGAGCAAAGAACCAGCAGAAACAGGCTGACCAAAGTCAGTATATGCTCTCCGACAAACTCCAAAACACCTACTCCTTCAAAAATATGAGCGGCATTTTAATCCGGCATTCAGGTGGAATGAAAGCCTGTCTCGACTTTTTTCACAGCCGCGGGAACTTTCCGCTTCAAAATCGCCGTTGTTCGGATAAGGTGTGTTGCCATGACTAAATTCAGCATACAGACCCGATCCCGCACCGACTTCATCAAGATCGACCAACAGGTTGCAGAAATTGTTGTTGAACAGGGAATTACAGAGGGTGTTGTAACCATTTTCATTCCCCACACAACGGCCGGCATCACGATTAACGAAAATGCCGATCCGGATGTAACGGCGGATCTTGAAACCGTGCTGAACCGCGTATTCCCATGGGAAGGCGGATACCGCCATTTCGAGGGCAATACAGCCGCCCACGCCAAGGCCAGCATGATGGGCTCCTCCGCACAGGTGATTGTGTCCGGCGGCCGCCTGCAGCTGGGCACATGGCAAAGCCTCTATTTTTGTGAATTTGATGGACCGCGCACCCGCGAGGTGTGGGTTAAAGGAATTTCGGAATGAAAAACAAAAGGATGATCCTTGCGACGGGAACGCTCCTGATCGCATTGGGCATGTTCGTCGGATGCGGCGGACAGGCCGGGGAAAAAGAGTATGAAAAGGCCCTGAAAGCATGGAGACAGGGCGATCTCGTACAGGCGCGCACCCTGCTTGAAAAAGCGACGACGCGGTTGTCCGGCGATGCACGTAAATCATCGGCCTACAATGATCTGGGTCTGGTTCTGTGGAAGCTGGATGAACCGAACGAAGCAGCCCAAGCATTCTCATCCGCATGCGACCTTTCTGAGTCCGTCACCCACGCGCGACTCAATCTTGCCCGGGCGCTTTTCCAGAGCGGCGACATTGATAACGCCCGCATCTCGCTTCGCATGTTTACCGGCGAATTCCCGGAAGACAAAGACGCTCTCGCCCTCCAGAGCTTGATCGCGGCGGAAAAGCGCGACTGGGCGCAGTCGGTGCGGGTCATGAGCGATGCCGTCGAAAAAGACCCCGATGATCCGGCCGCCCGGAACGCACTGGTATTGGCCGAACTGAATCATGATCAGGACAGTGCTCAGGCGATTCGGAAGCTCCAGCTGATCATCTCCCGGAATCCCGACTATGCCCCCGCGGTCTATAATCTGGCGATGATCTATGACCAATGGGAGAATGATGCATCCAAAGCAGTCACTGCGTATAGAAACTATATTTCAAAGGCCGACGAAGCCGCCCCGCATGTCGAAACGGCGAAACAGGCGATTGCACGGATGACCCAGACCGGCGGGTCCACGAATGTCGGTGCAGAAGCCGCCGCCAACTACTTCCGCGAAGGCGCCCGCCTGCTGAATGAGAAAAAATTTGCCGAATCCATCACGGCATTCAGCCAAGCGGTGAATGCCGACCCTCGCCATAAAAACAGCTATTACAACATGGCGCTGGCCTACTATTCCCTGCGAAAATTCAACGATTCCGCCTCGGCGGCGCGCGGAGCTCTGCGAATCGACTCCGGCTTTGCCGATGCGCGCTACATGCTCGTGCTCTCCTATGTGCAGCTGAAAAACTGGGATGCCGCCGAACGGGAAGCAAAAACCCTTCAGGGCGTGGACTCGACGCGTGGCAGTGAAATGCTCGACTATATTTCCAAGTCCCGCAATTAGTGCGTTTAATCAGAAATCAGCCGAAACGCTTTTTAACGTGACCGATCATTAAGAGGTCGATCATCGCAGCAGGAACCAACCGGGCGGCCCAGCTCCCGAGATAAGACGGCAGCGTCACGCAGTAGCGGATTTTGGGACGAGGAGACTCCAGCGCATGACGGATCTTTTCCGCAACGGCTTCCGGCGGAAGGCGGAAACGATCTTCGGACATACCTCCGTTGCGGCGCTTTTCAAAATATTTCACATAGGCCGAACCAAACCGGGCCTTTTCGGTATCGAGTGCCTGCTCACCTTCCCCGGCGCAGTTCGTCGAAAAACGGGTACGGATCGGTCCCGGCTCGATCAGGGAAACCGCGATGGAATCCGGCGAGAGCTCAACACGCTGGACATCGCTGATGGCCTCAACCGCAAACTTGGAGGCGGAATAGATTCCCATGAACGGAAGAGCCAGCCGGCCGACCACGGAACTGACATTCACGATGCGGCCGCCGCCCTGCGCCCGGAAAACCGGTATGAGCCGATTGGTCAGCTCCTGCATACCGAATACATTGACTTCAAACTGCTGGCGCATCGCATCGCGGGTCAGATCCTGAATAGCGCCGGGCATTCCGAAACCGGCATTATTGACCAGCGCGCCAAGCTTTCCGTCGTTGAGGCTCAGAACTTCATCAACCGTGGCCTCTATGGAAGTACTGGATGCCACGTCCAGCTGGATACGCGGAAATCCATTGGATTCCAGCATATCGAGATCTTCGACCTTGCGCGCCGTTGGAAATACCTTCCAGCCCCGATCGCGAAGCTGCTCGGCAGTAGCCAGACCGATACCGGAGGAACAGCCGGTTACCAGCACGGATTGGTCAGCAACGGGTTTAGCCTTCATTCGTAGAGCTCCGAAAGTAGATGAAATGTATATCCCTGATTCAGCAGGGTTTCATAGCTGTCGCGAATAGCCGCCGCGGTTTCTTCCGACCACGCATGCCCGATGATCACGGCATACCCGTTTTCACGGGCCTTCGCGACGGATTGGCCCCACATGCGCCGGACATATTCGCGGTCATGCTGGATATCAAGAAAGGCATCGCGCTGCTCGACATGCATTCCCGCCTTGGCCGCCACGCGCGGTACCACGGAATTATAAGCGGTTTTGCTATCGAGAAAAAAGAGGCTCCGCTCCCTGCAATGGCGAAGCACGGCCTGCATCAGCTGCGGTTTTTCAGTGATACCGGAACCCATGTGATTATTCATCCCGACGGCCCCTTTTACCGAAGAAAGATTCCAGTCGATAATCCGCGCAACCTGCTCCGGCGGAGTCATACTGCGGATAGCGCCCCGTCCCGGATCCTTTTCGACATCCTTCGCCTCCATGGGCTGATGCAGAATAATCTCTTTGTTCGGATCATTCTGAATCGCCTTGCAGACGGCCTCGGTATCCTTCAGGTGCGGCAGGACGGCAATCGTCATTGCCACCGGAATATCGAGATACTGTTGCGTTTCAGACATCGCCAGCCCGGCATCATCAATCACAACGAAGAGCTGCTTATGCCGCACCACCGGGCCGCGAACCGGCTCGGGAGAGCGGCATCCGAACAGCGCCGTCAGGGCAATCAGGCTGACGATCAGAAACCGCATGATTTATCCGTTCAGATTAAGGCGATAATCCTGACCACCGCCGAATTCCAGAATCCGCTGAACATGCTTTCCAAGAATATCCGCCTCCAGATTCACCTTCGTGCCGACCTGGAATTCCGACATGTCGGTTTCCTGAATCGTATGCGGAATGATGTGCACGACGAATCCGCTGTCGGTCAGCTCGGCCACCGTCAGGGAAATGCCGTCGATGGCGATAGATCCTTTGTACACCATCAGCATCTGCATATCACGGGAGCACTCGATCGTAAATTTCCAGTCACGGCCCACGTGGTCAATTCTCGCGACGGTCCCGGTGTTATCCACATGGCCGGTCACAATGTGTCCGCCAAGCGTATCGCCCAGCGCCAGAGCCTGTTCCAGATTCACCACGTCGCCGGGCGTCTTGTCGCCCAGATTGGTCTTATCAAAGGTTTCGCCGAGAACATCAAACATCAGCTTTTTGTCCTCCATGGCGGCCACGGTCAGACAGGTTCCGTTTACCGCAATGCTGTCGCCCAGATGAACCGGACGGTCAAACGGACGGTTCGGCACCATTGTGATGCGTCCGGCGGTTCCTTCCATCTTGATATCAATAATATTTCCGAGTCGTTGTACAATGCCAGTAAACATTCCTTACCCCCTGGGTTTTGCTTTGATCAACACATCATCGCCGAGCTGTTCGACGCTTGTGAACATTAAATTGGTAACATTAGCCATATTGCCGCCGATTTTCCCGAAATTCGGCAGGCCGTCGGCCCCCATCAGCTTGGGCGCCACAAAAAAGGCGTATTCATCCACTAATCCCGCCGCCACCAGCCCGGCCGCCAGTTTTCCGCCGCCCTCGCACAACACATGCATGACATCGTGGTTTTCGGCCAGATCGCGCAGTGCCGCGGCAAGGTTCCCGCGGTACAACAACGTTCGCTCGGCGGCCTCATCGTTCAGCACCCTGGAGCCGGACGGAATGCTATCACCGATCACCACACGAAACGGCATCCGTCCTTCATCGGGCCGCGGCAGCAGTGACGGATCATCCGCCCGAATCGTGCCGGCGCCGACCATGATCGCATCCGAGCGCCGGCGCATCTGCTGCACCCGCTCGCGCGCGGCGGTGCCGGTAATCCATTTTGAATCGCCGTTCCGATCCGCAATCCGGCCATCGAGCGTACTGGCAAGCTTCAGCGTGACATACGGCATACCGGTCGTGATAAATTTTTCAAAGGGAGCAATCAGCTCGCGGCCATCGGCCTCGCAAACGCCGGAAACCACCTCAACGCCGGCCTCTGCCAGCAGATCAAGTCCTCGTCCGGCATGCTTCGGATTCAGATCCTTTACGGAAACCACAACACGGCCGATTCCTTTTTCAAGAATAATATCCGTACACGGCGGCGTGCGGCCGTGGGTGGAACACGGCTCCAGCGTCACATACAGCGTCGCATTTTTCAGACAGGCGGAAATCGGCGGAAGCTTCTTTAAACAATCACGCTCTGCATGGTCTTCCCCGGCCTTATGATGCCAGCCTTCGGCGACAATATGATTCTCTACCACCAGCACGGCGCCCACCGGCGGATTCGGACGGGTCAGCCCCTCGCCCATCTTCGCCAGCGCAATCGCCCGCAGCATAAATTTTTCGTCTGGCATCTTAGGATCCACAGATTTCACGGATTACCCGGATTAGTTTACAAAGCGTTTAAATTCGAGGCGCTTGCTTCCAAAATTTAAAAGCAAGGCTCTCTTCATGCATGAAGCCTTTAGATAATTAATGACCTGACTATCCTCAACACCGGATAGTTGGGCAAGAGCCTTCAATTCCACAATGATTTCATCAAACCAAATGAAATCAGCCCGATAAAAACAATCCAGTTGTTCACCTGCATAATAAACAGGCAACTCAACTTCCCGATGGAAGGGAATCCCTTTTTTTTCAATCTCTATAGCCAATGCACATTGATAAACATGCTCAAGAAATCCACAGCCAAGCTCACGATGAACCTTCATCGCCGCACCGATAATCGACTGAGTCTGATCATCCTTAATCATAATCCTTGTAATCCGTGAAATCTGTGGATCGTTATTCCTCTCCCAAAAGCGCACCGATAAATTCACCGGAATCAAACGGCACCAGGTCGTCTTCGCCTTCGCCGAGGCCGGAGAATAGAATGGGGACATTCAGCTCGGACTTCACGGAAAAGAGGAAGCCGGCCTTGGAAGATCCGTCAAGCTTCGTAACGACAATGCCGGTCAGCGGCACCACGGAGTTAAACTGCTTGGCCTGAATGATCGCGTTCTGGCCCAGAGAGGCATCCAGCACCATCCATACATCATGAGGTGCGCCTTCGAGCCGTTTGTTCATGGCTCGGCACATTTTGGGAAGTTCGTCCATCAGCGGAGTTTTCGTGTGCATCCGGCCGGCGGTATCAACCAGCACCACATCACACTGCTTTTCCATGGCCGTATGAACGGCATTAAAGGCGACGCCGGCGGCATCGTGCCCCATCTCCCCGCCCACAAAATCGCAGCCGACCTTTTCGCTCCAGAGTTTGAGCTGCGAAGAGCCGGCAGCGCGAAACGTGTCGGATCCGCACAGCATCGGCTTCAGTCCGTTGTTCTTGGCCAATCGGGCCAGCTTGGCCGAGGTCGTGGTTTTTCCGGAACCGTTTACGCCGAGGAGCATGACCACATACGGCTTTTTATCCGTCGGCCAGCTGAAGGTACGTGACTCGCCCAACGCGTCAACCAGCAGGTTGCGCAAACGCTCCTTGCGGGTAGTCCGACGGGAACCGGACTCCAGTTCATCGACGATTTCCATCGTCAGCCGGGCCGGCACATCGGAGCGAAGCAGGATTTCCTCCAGCTCTTCTGCATCCAGATCCTCCACATCCGTCGAACCTGAAAATACCGTGCGGAGAATCGACCGGGTTTTGGAGAGTGCGCCGAACCAACCCGCCATTATTGCTGCCCCTTCGGCTTGTAGGTGGTGCGCGCCGGACGATCGATATCCTTGCGAATGCGGTCCAGAACTCCGTTCACAAAACGGCCGGACTGAAAACTGCTGAAATCCTTCGCAAAATGGACGGCCTCATTGATGGAAACCACCGGCGGGACATCATCGCGATAGAGCATTTCAAAGAGCGCCACGCGCATGACGGTCCGGTCTACCGCACCCATGCGGTCCGAATTCCAACGATTTGCATATTCGGAAAGGCGCGCATCGAGCTCTTCCTTGTGCTGAACGACGCCCTTGATAATCTCTTCGGCATAATTTTTTTCACGTTCGCTCGGCTCTTTTTCCTCCCAGAAATCCTTGAGCGCGATATCAATCGGCTCCGGATTAAAATCGAGCTGAAACAGAAACTGCATGATCCACTCACGCGTTTCGCGCCGTCCATTGACTTTTTTCTTCTGCATAAAACCTCGTTAAAAACCTCTTTTACCACGAAAAACGCAGAATACACGGATGGAACATCAACAATTTCTATGACATTTCCGCAAATCCAGACGTTCTGCAGTTCAATCTAAATCTGTTTGTATACCCGTGCAGTTTCAATTGCGGCTTCGGCGGCATACCAGCCGCGCGTATTTTCACCGCCCAGACAGCGGGCCTCCGCCTGCGCCCAGCTGCGTGCGCCGACAATCTCGTTAATTATGGGCAGCTGATGCCGGCATGCGATATCAAGAACACTCTGTCCGGTCGTATCAATAATCATCTGGGCATGCTGGGTTTCGCCTTCGACCACGACGCCGAGCACGATCAGGGCATCATAGCGTTTGCTGTCCGCCATTTTCTCAGCAACCACGGGAATCTCATACGCCCCCGGAACGCGAACCAGATCGATGGTTTCCGGTTTGGCGCCATGTTTGATCAGGCACTGATACGCGCTGGTTGCCAGCTCATTGGTCAGCAGATCGTTAAACCGGGCCACCACAATACCGAACCGCATTTTCGAGGCATCCAGCTGCCCGACAATTTGGCGCGCTCCGATTCCTTCAATAGGCTCGATTTCCTTTGAAATTCCTTTTCCCATAGTCTCACTCCAAAAATCGCTGATCACGCCGGCCGCTAAATGATGTGCCCCATCTTATCGCGCTTGGTCGCCAGATAATATTCATTATGTTCGGACGCCGGCAATACGAGCGGAACCCGCTCCTCGATCTCAATGCCATACTTATCGAGCCCGGTAATTTTTGCCGGATTGTTGGTTAGCAGATTAATCTTCCGCATTCCAAGATCCTCCAGAATCTGGGCGCCGATGCCATAGTCGCGCAGGTCGGCACCAAAGCCCAGATGGACGTTGGCCTCGACGGTATCCATGCCCTGCTCCTGCAGTTCATAAGCGTGCAGCTTCTTGGCCAGGCCGATACCCCGCCCTTCCTGCCGCATATAAACGATCGCACCGTATCCATAGTCCTGAACCGCATGCATGGCGGCATGCAGCTGGGCGCCGCAATCGCAGCGCATGGAATGGAAAACATCGCCGGTCAGGCATTCGCTGTGCACACGCACCAGCGGCGTCTTGCCGGACGAAGCATCGCCGCAGACCAATGCCAGATGATCTTTGTTATCCACCTTGGAGCTGTAAAGCTTGAGCCGGAAGGCGCCGGCATCGGTCGGCATGCTGATTTCCCGTTCGAGCTGAATCAGCTTCTCGTGCGTATAGCGATATTTGGCCACCTCGGAAACCGAGGAAAGCTTCAACCCATGTTTATCCGCAAAGGCGCGCAGCTCTTCGAGTCGCATCATTTCGCCGTCGTCACGCAGCACTTCGCAGATCACGCCGGCCGGCTTCATCCCGCAGATCCGGGCCAGGTCCACGGTTCCTTCCGTATGACCGGCGCGCTCGAGCACCCCGCCGGCAACCGCCTTGAGCGGAAACATGTGGCCGGGCTTGATAAAGTCGGCGGCCTGACTCTCTTCGGAAACCAATGCCAGCACGGTTTTAGCCCGATCCGTCGCGCTGATACCGGTTGTCGTACCAATACGGACATCTACCGAATCCATGAAGGCGGTGTGATATTTATCAGAGGAATAGGCCGGCACCATATGAGACAGTCCCAGCCGGCGCAACTGTTGCTCCTCCATCGGAACACAAACCAGCCCTCGGGCTTCCGTGACCATGAAATTGATGATTTCCGGTGTAATTTTTTCGGCGGCACAGACCAGATCGCCTTCGTTTTCGCGGCACTCATCGTCGGTCATGACAATGACTTCGCCGTTGCGGAATGCTTCGATCACATCCTCGATCGGATCGAATATACTTTCACTCATAACTGCTCCTGCATAACAAAAAACCCTAAAGAACATACGTCTTCAGGGTATTTACGCGCAAAGCTTTACCTTTCGGCATCTTCTCCCATCCAGACTGTACTGTCGGTTGCAGAATCTCACTGCATCGTGTCGCTTTTTATCGAAGCAACTCGCGGACTATAACCGCCGGTCGGGAATTTCACCCTGCCCTGAAGATCGGAAGAATATGCGTCAACTCCTGATTTCAGGCAAGTGAAAACATGGCGGAATCGCCCGTGTTTCCGAAGCAGGGAACGGATTCTTTTTTGATCGGCATAGGGTTTGTTTTCGCATCCTTGTTTTGGCAGGGTTTGGGCTCTTTCTTTATATTTTCAGGAGCACGATGGCGAAAAAGAACTATTCAGTCGAACTTTGTAAAACGCTGGAACAACAGACGCAGGACCCGCAGCTGCTGATCCGGCATCGCCCGGTCCGCTATGAAACGGGCACCGTGCTTCCGATCGATATTACCGGCGTTTACCCTGCTATCCACGGCAAAGCGGAGCTGACCATCGACAAGTTTCTCGGCGGCGGCTTTGCCGGACAGGTTTACCGCTGCAAACTGACCGGACTCGACCTGCCGGAAAATACCTTTATTCCCGGACTCGAAACCGGAAAGCGGTATGCCGTCAAGATCGTGATTCCGCCCAATGCCTTTTCGCGCTGGTTCCGCAACACCACCTATTGGCTGGCCTTCCAGGGCCCATTCAGTTCGCAGGTCAACTATGGTGCCTGCCGTGCAGGCCTGCTGTGGCAGAAGCTGGTCCGGCGCGCCGGACTCGTTAAATTCGGTCGAGAAACTGCCGTCAAGGATGCCTACGCCTCGTTCTGGGATGCCAACCTCAACGCCTATGGGGAAATCACCGAATGGGTGGAAGGGCGCATGTGGAAGCTGGAGGCCGACCGCGATATATCCACACGCAACGACTGGAAGCATGTCGACGTTGAAAATACCGAAAGTCTGGAATATGTCGAAAAACGCCGTTTCATGAACGACATGGTGGAGCTCATGCACGAAATGGGCGCGCCCGAATTTGCGCGCCAGTATGAGTGGTCCACCATGAAGAGCCAGCCCAACTGCATGAAGCGCACCGATACCGACGACGGCGGACTCTGTGCCATCGACTTCCGCGCCGGACTCGCCCTGCTCCCGTGGCTGCCCATGAGTCCCGGCGATTTCAAGTTGATCATTAACGGCCTGAAGCGCGGTGCATTGGTCCAGTTTGACCGATGTGACCTTTCAAAGATGGAAGCCTATGTTGCGGCCCATCCCGACGTCTTTTCCGATGTCCAGCCGATGATTGACGAGCTGAAGGTTCAGGATCGCGCCTACCGCCGCTCCCTGCCGGACTTCACACACCATGGCCTGCGCCCCTTCTTCGACAAATCGCTCAAGATGGACATTATCGCCGGATTGGTTGAAGGCTATCTGGCCGATGATCTCATCGACGCCGAATTTGCTGAAAAACTTCGACGCGGAGGACTGCGTTTTGCGGCGTTCTATCATATTGGCGGCATTCCGATTCTCGGGAAGATGATTCGTCAGCGATGGGGAAGCCGCGCCTTCCGCAAGCACATGCTCGGCATCTTCACGAAGCCGGCCTATTTTAAAACGGCTCTCAAGGCCCGTGCCGCCCACGACCTGACCGAATGGCATCGTGCCGGACGTACCGACGAAACCCGCACTCGCAAACTGGCCGATAAGCCGGGCCTTTTCTTCGTTGAAAAATTCACCATCGGCCGGTTGCCGATCGGACTGCACCGTTTCTGCATCCGGCCGCTGATCGCATGGGACGGCATCGTCGCCTTCTTCAAGTTTATCTACCTCTTTGCCAAGGATGAGGCGTTCCGCGAAAAATGGTTTCTGGACCAGGTGGCCGAAGGAGAAAAGGACGGTATGCTCACCAAAGAGGAGCACGACCACATTGTCTCCATCATCAAGGAGCCGTATATCGTCAAATACCTGAAAAGCATGGCCGTTCACTTCTGCACCATTCCCGTCACGCAGATCGTCAGCGTTATTACCGGCGCAATTGTTGCCGGCATCATTCTGAGCAAGGGCGGAACCAAAACTGACGCATCGCTGGCGTTTGCCGGGATTATCGCCCTGTTTCAGGTTACACCGATCTCCCCCGGCTCCCTCTGCCGTGGCTTTTACGTGGTTTATCTGATGATCCGCGAACGCAACTGGCGCGACTATCTGGTGGCGGCCCCGCTGTCGTTTGTGAAATATATCGGCTATCTTGCCTTCCCGCTTCAGATGACCACGACCTATCCGCATCTGGCGCGCTTCCTCGTGAGCCGCCGTGCCACCGCCTTTGTGCACATCATTCCTGTATTCGGCGAACACGGCGCACTGCTTGAACACTGGGTCTTCGACCTGTTCTTTAATGTGCCGCAGATCATGGGCCGTCATATTCGAGGAATCCTGACCACCTGGATGCTGCTTGGAATTGCCGTACTCGGACCGTTGCTGGCTTTTGCTGAAACCTCAAAAGGAATTGTCGGACTATCGATTGCGCTCGTCGCCGTATTCCTCTGCCCGAGACTGGTCTTCTATCCGATTCTCAGCCGGAAAAAACAGGATTAAGGCGAAAACCCGTCACTTAATCCTGTGTCTGGATATCGATCTCAGCCGCGCTGGCGAATGGTTTTCCGTCCTGCGTGGAAAGTACGCGCAGGCGCAGCGTACTGCAGCCAACCATTGTTTCAAAGTCGATCGACTGTTGCTCCGCACCGGCCATAAAGCTTCCCCGTGCCGCTTCACTCCAGCTTGTTCCGTCGGTGCTCACGTCGATAATATAATCCTTAATCCGGCCGGCCGCACCGGCCTGATTCGGCATATAGGAAATTCCCATCAGCACCACCGGCGCATTCAGCTTCAGCGTGATCGATGCTTCACCGCCTGAGAAATCGGCGCTCCAGATCGTCGACTTGTCCCCGTCCTGCACACTCCCCGCTGGGGTGATTTCGCTGCTGGCGACAATCTGCTCGACAAACTTGTTCACATATTCGCCACCTTCGTCCATTTCCTTGGTGGCCGAGGCCACCTTCCTGTACGGGCCTGATTCTTCAAGATTCACATCCAGCTTCGGACCTTCGTACAGCACCGCGACTTCCGCCAACGAGGCAACCTTGTCTGCGCCGAATCCGGAGAGCGCTTTCAGCTTAAGATGCGATGCCTCAACGGTTTTACCAAAGCCAACCCGCTGCGGATCAAAGGTGGATTCCAGCTCGCCCGCGTAAACCGATTCCCACTGTTCACCATCGGATGAAACCAGCATTTCAATCTCCCGGATATCGCCTTCATGCGCGCGCTGATCCTGACGGTTCATCAGCATCACGCCGGAGAAAGGAACCGCCTTTTCAATCGCAATCGTCACTTCCTGCGGGAATCCATTGTAACCGGAGAGCCAGTAGGAATTGGGATTGCCATCGATCAGATTCTGAACCTCGCGCTTCTTTGTTTCGGAACTGGCAGAGGCCTCTGCGCCCAGTTTCTGCATCACGCGGTTATCAAAAAAGACGTTCCCAAGCTGCCCGGTCGAAACGTCAACCGACGGATTAAACCGGTCGCTGTTCATGTAGCTCAACAGACTGTTGCGCAGTTGCAAGGCAGCGGGGCGCTTGTCCAGATCCGATTCGAGGTCCGGTGCACAGATCATCAACCGGCCCTCCCCAACGCGGCATTCAACCACGGCGGCCAGTTTATAGTTTCGATTCCAGTCATCGATGATCTGCACGATCGGTTGCAGCCCACCGGGCAGGTTATCAAGATTGACGGCGCGAAAGTAAGGAATAATGACATCCTGCCACTGCCAGTCATAATGGAAATCCGTCGTAAATCCAGCCAGTGCGGGATGCGCCGGATCACAGAGCGTTCCGAGAAAGCGTTCCCATTTCGGCCCCATCAGGCGGCTCCAGAAAATCGGC
>JAFGVP010000150.1 GCA_016937945.1 Pontiellaceae bacterium
CAGCCCCGTTGATCCGCGGGGTCGGCGGCGCCGGAGGCGTTAGAATATACGGCTGTTCGACGGGCATCTCCACGATTTCCGGTTTCGCACCATGATAGCTGATCATCGCATCACAGAGATCGGCATGATCATAATCCATTCCGTTGCCGCCATCGTTGACGATAATGAGCAGCTGCTTTACGCCGCCCAGATCAACATTCACATCCTGTGCAGGATCGCCGCCCTCAAGCAGATTGCTTTCAAACAGAACCGTTTTATCGCCGTAAACAACGAGCCGAATGCTGCCTTTATCCCCGACTTCGTCATCGACGCCGACCTTGGCAGTGAACCGATCCGCCTGGCCATCGAGCCGGATACGAATGGATGCGGCAGAATGCGTGCCGATCCCCCGTTTATATTCCGTGCCGCCGACCCGCAGCGGATTGCCCTCTACCGATTGACGGGTATGCGGCCGCCCCCATCCCTGCTCAATCCGTTCGCCCCGCATTTCATCAAGCCAGGCTATTTCTGCAAACGACATACCACTGACTGCAACCATTGCCGCGATACAGCTCCACTTCTTTATTATATTCATTATACCTTCCTTACTTCTTTTTTTTCTAAATGTGTCACTCGCCATGAATGCGATAAAACTCCTGGCCGGAGCCACTAGCCGGTACGTTGGTGGTCAGGTTTCCGGCCGGCAGACCGGTCAGGACCGGATTCCAGACGCCAGATTGGTCTTACGTTCAATGCTGTAGGTTCCCGTGTTATCGGCGGACCACGAAAGCGTGACCCCTGAACCGGAAACATCGATCCCGGTAATGACGGGCTCGACAACCGGGCCGACAGGTCCCGCATTGACCACCTGGATTCCGGCGATGCCGCCCCAGACGGGGATATCGCAGATGATGGTCCGGTCGCGGGCCGTCAGGCCGCTGAAGACCGCATAATTCGCTGCAACGGCATATCCGGCATCTGTCGTATCAGTGGCCTCGACAAAAACCGCATTTCCATCATCCGTATTGATGCTGTCCGGACCGTATGTATTGAAATAATAGGTTGTCGCGCCATCGGTAACTGTTCCCTGTCGCCCGGCCACATCACTTGAAAAATAGACATAGAGCGTATATTCCGCATACGGAATCTGGCTCAGGACAACTGTACTTTGTTTTACCGAGCCACTGGCGCCGGCATTGAGATAGCCCTGCAGCATTTCCCGATTGAAGGATCCATCGGTGTCCGGCCCGGGATGAATCGACCCGATAACGGCAGCATCATTGTCAAAGACCCAATCAATGTCCAGCGTTGTATCCACACCGGCATTATCCATCAGATTGGTATGCCGCGAACTCCTCCAGGAATTGTTCCAGTTTGCGGCCGGATAAATACCGGCCGATACGGGACTGTACGTCATGCCGTCCGGCGAATTCACCGTTCCGTAACTGTCAAAATTCCAGCTGACAACCTGTGCAGTATCGACCGGCGGCTCCGGCACCACGGCAAATGTCCAGGTATTGGTCTGTCCGCCGTTCGGATTTCCGGCAATGAATACTTCGCCGGTATGCATCCCGAAGGCCAGTTCGCCGACAACGCAACTGATTGTCGTGGTTGGAGCGGAGCTGCGATCAAAGACCAATGAATCAACGGAAATTCCGTCAATCGACAGCGTTGTTGCGCCCTCATCAACCATCGAGGCCCCCTCAACCACATCCACCAGCAGCGTCGGATTCCGGCTTGCCGTTGCAAAGCCCGGAGAGCAGATGACATCTCCAAACGAGAGCCGTTCAAACGTCCAGCTATAGCTTTGCACAACCAACGGATCACTTGCGGTGCTCACGGCATCCACCCGACCCGTATGCACTCCGCTCAAAAGCCCTTCGACCTCATAACTCACGACATTGACCGAGCCGGTGCGCGTATTGTTGACGGCCACCGGAACCCCGTCCAGATAAAGCGTCGCCGCCTTAAACGTGCCCGACTCTTCCGTCACCGTCGCCGTCAGGGACGCGGTCCCGCTGGCAGCGGCATTGACCGGCGCACCGTCGAATGAAAACGAGAGACGCGCACTTTCGACCACCTGAATGGCACAGATGCCGCCAAAGCCCGAATCGAACGAGATCGAGATATACTGACTCTCTCCCGACAGATCCGAAAAGACTGCATAATTGGCATCCGGATATCCAAGCCCCTCATCTGTGGTCTGCATGAACGCGGAATTTGCGCCGTCGATCATGTTGTCCAGAACCCCGAAACTGAACGTGATATCGCCATTCGAGATAGTTCCGATGTCCGCATAGTTCGTGGAGGCAAAGTAGACGTAGATATCATAAAGGTCATATGGAATCTGATCCAGCGTGACCATGCCCATCTGGAAGCCGTTGAGCATTTCCTTGTTATAAGTGCCGTCGGCATCCATACCGGGATGAACGTTACCCGTCTGATTTGCGTATGCCCCGGAATAATCAATATCCAGCGAAGTGGAAACTCCGGCATTATCCATTAGGTCCGTCTTTGGATAAACCCACCAATCATTGATCCATCCGGCCGTGGCATACACCCCGCCCGTCATGCTGTTATTGAAGCTTCCGTCCGAATTCCCGATTCCCCCATAGCTATCAAAATTAAAGTTTACCGACCGGGCTTGAGCAAACAATGTCACCATCATGCAAAGCGAAGCCGCGATCACAGTTTTATACCGAATCCTCATCGTACATCCATTTCTCCGAACACTGATACCGGCATGAACAGCCCGTATTCCATCCGGGTTTAAATAAAAACACTCACAGAAAATTGCCGTTTAACGTGTATCCGGAAACGCATGGTGTTCCGGATTACCAGTAGGAACAATGTCATCCCAGAAAACGGCGCCGGACACCCAGCAGTCCGATCCCGGAAAAGGCAACCAATCCGATCGTGGACGGTTCCGGAATAACCTCCACCACCTGAACTCCGGCGATGCCGCCCCATTCGGGGATATCGCAGATAATGGTCTGCTCCGATGAGGTCAAACCACTAAAGACGGCGTAATTAGCTGCAACAGAATATCCCGCAGCCGTGATGTCCTGGGCCTCTACAAAAACCGCATTCCCATCCACCGTATTGATGCAGTCCGGACCGTATGTATTGAAATAATAGGTCGTCGTCCCATCGGTCACGGTGCCCTGTCGACCAGCCACATCACTTGAAAAATAAACATAGAGCGTATATTCCGCATACGGAATCTGGCTCAGGAGAACTGAACTTTGTTTTACCGTTCCACTGGCACCGGCATTGAGATAACCCTGCAGCATCTCTCGGTTATACGTTCCATCCGCATCCTGCCCAGGATGAACCGTCCCGATAACCGCAGCCGCATTGTGCGTTGACCATGCAATATCCAGCGTGGTTGCAGAGCCCCCAGCATCCGTGAGGTCCGTCACAGGATTGCTCCACCAATCGTTATGCCAGCCCACTACGGGAACGATCCCGCCGACCATCGATGCATTATAAGAGCCGTCCGGATTACCAATGGTTCCGTAGCTGTCCCAGTTGTAGCTGATCAAGCCGGCCGGCGCAGCACACGCTGTCAATACACAGACTGTTGCGACGAAAGCCGCCTTATTACCTGCATTCATTTTCGTCTCCTCCTTTTTGTTTTCTCCATCAGAACCATGCGTTCAGCAGCCCGTTGCATATTGCACCGGCCCCCTGAAACACAGGACACCATCACTCCGTGCCGGACTCAGACGGATGCCGGAGCCGGATGCGGTGTTCGGATTTGCAGGTACAAGCGGGGATCGAAGCGAAAAGCGTTCACTTATTTTCAAAAAAATAATCCGAAGCCGTTTTGCTCCGGATTTTGCGGAAGAGGGATGGATAAACCCGGGTAATGGATCAGAAAAGAACGGATTTCGCCTCGTTCAGCAGCGTGCGGGCAATAATCCATTCATACCAGCTTCCCTGAGAATCACTGCCGGCATCCAGCGGCTGGGCAAACCGTTTTTCGATCATATCGCCAGCCTGCCGGTATTGCTCCAGAGCCTCGGCACGGTTCCACTCTTTTTCGAGCGCCATTGACAGGACGGCCCGGATGATGGCGGCCTGGCCGGAATTGATTTCGGGGTCCATGAGCGCCCGGCGACATAGTTGCTCACATGGTTCAGAATCCCCCACTCGATAGTACATGAGCGCCGAAGCCATGAGCGTCTCAATCGCCGGAGCAGCGACAACCCGGAAATCGCTGACCACGGCAACCGTTGTTTTCTTCGGATGGTGTGCGCACGCCGCGATTCCCACGCAGGCGGAATCAGCAAACGGCCCGTCGGGGCCGATGGCGCTGTCGTAGGAATCCAGCAGCTGCCAGTCGCTTCCGTTATCGCTGATATAGCCACGGAATACAGATCCGACACGCTGCAGGCGAACCCAGGAGTTGGATCCGTTCGTTTTGGGCAAAGGACCGGGCGGCATGCTGGCCGTTTCCGAGCCGGTACGCGACCGGATCATGACCTGGAACGTATTTCCCGCATTTACAGCAATCATCATCTGCCGCGAATCAGGCGCGTCCAGATGATTGCGGACCATCAGCCCGACCCGCGTAAAATCGTCCAGCCAGTCAACGGAATGAACCCGCAGGCACAAATCAAAATCGCCTTCAACCATCATGTAGGCAAACTCAAAACTATCGTGCGAACTGACGATATCAGCGCCACCTGAAATAAACGTAATCAAGCCATCTTCTTTCGTGATCTGATGCGGCGTTACCCCCCCGCATCCCACGAGCTGCAGTTTTCGCCACAGACTCTCGTTCAAATCCTCGCCCGAGGAAACCACGGGAGATTTTCCATGGATTGATTCTTCCAGCCGGGAACGACCAAACAGCTTCCGGACAATACGGTCATCCGCCGGCCAAAGCAGCGCCGCCGTAACCATCCGGGCCCGGACCGGCGCCGGCATGTTTGGATCCAGCCGATCCATCACGTTGAGCGCCGGCTCATTATACTCGTACGATTCACCGGCAGCGGAGAGAACCGCACTGCACATCAACAGATCAAGACTCTGCGTATCCCGATCATTCAGCTGATTCACATTCAGCAACGAGTTGCTGTAGCGGACCGCTTTCTCCGGCTCACCCCGCAAAATGTGCCACTTCATAAGCTGACGATAAACCGCCGCTTCTTCAATAGATGGAACCTCGGCCGGAATGTCGCGAACGAGCCGTTCCGCCCGCTCCAGCTCTCCCTGGTTTAAGGCCAGCGCCGCCTGAGTCACCTTTTCCCGCACCTCCGCCCGGATGCGCAACTGCATCTCGTTGAAACGAGCCTCTTCAGCCTTGAGGAACATCACGATCGACAGACTCAACCCGCCCACCAAAGCCAGCAGGATCGCTGCAACCGAACCACACACCAGACGGTTGCGGCGAATCATCTTTCGGAATCGATACAGCCAGCCGGGCGGACGGGCCAAAACCGGTTCGTTGTGCAGGAACCGCGCAATATCCATGGCCAACGCATCGGCGGTGGTGTAGCGCAGGGCACGATCCTTCGCCAGAGCCTTCGCCACAATCCAGTCCAGATCACCCCGTAAATGCGCATCCAGCCACTTCGGCTCCACGGTGCGGATCTGTGCGACCGTTTCCCGATCTTCCGGATTCAGCCGCCGATACCGGACCGAAGGCAGCGGCGGTTCGCACTCCCGGATCATCCGGCACATTTCATCAATGCCGCACTGAAGCAGCTTCGCCTGATCAAAAGGCGGCCGGCCCAGAAGCAGTTCATAGAGCAGTACGCCCAGACTGTAAATATCGCTTCGGGTATCAATGTCCACCCGCGAAAGGCTGGCCTGTTCCGGACTCATGTAGGCCGGCGTTCCGATAAACGGGCCCTGCAGGGTATTAACCGTTTTATCGGTCAGCAGGTCGCCGTGCGTTGCCTTCGCAATTCCGAAATCAATCACCACCGGCATGGCCGCGCCGTCATGCGAAGAAACGAGCACGTTCGACGGTTTTATATCGCGATGAATGATCCCTTTCTGATGCGCATGCTGGATGGCGTGGCAGATCTGGATAAAGAGTTCGAGCCGGCTTGGGAGATCCAGCTGCTGCTGATCGCAATACGTTGTTACCCGGACTCCGCGCACGAGTTCCATCACAAAAAACGGGCGGCCGGTCTCGGTTTCCCCGGCATTCAGAACACGGGCAATGTTGGGATGCTCCATCATGGCCAGCGCCTGCCGCTCCGCCTCAAACCGGGCAATGACCGATTGCGTATCCATGCCCAGCTTGATGATCTTGAAAGCCACCTGCCGTCGGATCGGAGCCGTCTCCTCCGCGAGATACACGTTACCGATTCCGCCTTCACCGATTTTCTGAAGCAGCTTGTATGGGCCGATCTGTTTGCCGACCGCATCATCGTCCGGCAGTACGACCTCCGGATTTCCAAAAAGCGAAGGCAGGTCCGACAGGCTTTGCGTGATCTTCGTCACCGACAGGTCGGAGGGAGCCGCGTTGTCAAAAAAGGTATCCGCATCATCCTCCAACGAAAGCAGCTGTTCGACCGCATCCATCAATGCCGGATTCCCGTCGCAGGCCTTGTTCAGGAAAACCGTGCGCTCCTCGCCGGAATCATAGTCCAGCGCCTCGCAGAGAATCTCTTCCGCACGTCGTTCCATGGACTCGGATGTGGGCTCGGCGTCCATCGATTCAACCTGCGTCGTCAGACGGAGAAGCAATCTGCCTGTAGAGCCAGATCTTGGCCGACTTCCAATATCGCCTCACGGTACTTTCACTGATTTCAAGAACCTGCGCCACTTCATCGTTGGTCATGCCCCCGAAATATTTCATTACCACGATTCGGGCCCATTCCGGGCGGACCCGCTCCATCTGTTCCAAAGCATCCTCAACCATCAGAATCCGGTCATCCGGCCCTGCCTCAGCAACCTCCAGGTCATCCATGTTCAGCTTCTGCCGGTTGCCGCCGTGCTTGCGGTTTGACTTTTTCCGGGCGTGATCCACGAGAATATGCCGCATGGCGGTGGAGGCATACGAAAAGAAGCAGGCACGATTTTTCCACGAACGGTCTTCCACCCGGACCATCTGTAGCCACACTTCATGTACGAGCGCCGTCGGCTGTAACGTATGACCCGACAATTCGCTAGCCATATGCACATAGGCCAACTTTCGAAGTTCCTCATAAACCTGTGGAAGCACCTCGTCTTTCGACCGGTTGTCGCCCTCGACAGTCGCATTCAAAATAGATGTGAAATCATTCATCGGAGTCTGGATGTATAATTTCACGGCCGCCCCGACTCAACATTTATTTGATTAACCCTGACGCGACCGCACCCTGAAAGCGCCATGAACCCCGTGTCTGGCAGAGAGTCAAAGAACAACGGGATCACGGAAGGGTTCCATACGAGGATGGAAGAGATCCAGCGCCGAGCGTATGGGTTTAAGAATTTTGCGAATTATCGGTTGAGGGTAGCTGAATGGATTCAAACCGATTCTCCACACTCTGATTTAGCTCCAATCAAGCGGCTGGATGCCGGGCACATTCAGGTGGTAGCGGGTGTGCTTGAGTTCGCCGGTCCGGATAAGCGCCCCCTTCCCGACCAGATCTTTCAAATCACGTGTAGCCGTTGATGCGGAGGTCATGGCAATGCTGATATAGTTTTCGGCACTTAAACCGCCCTTGAATCCCTCCAGTCCCTCGGCAAACATCCGTGAGAGAACCTTTTGCTGGCGGGCATTAAGCCGGTCGCCCAAGCGGCCAAAAAACCGTGCCTTTCCGATCAGGAAATCCACACACCGGATCGTGTAGGCCTGGGCCTCAAGAAGCGTGTCTGCGAAATAGTGCAGCCATTCGGTGATTTCCAACCGCCGGTTCGCTCGCTCCAATGCCGCATAGTAATTCTTTCGCCGGGCTTCAATGGTTCGGGCCAGTGCAATCAAGGTCGGTCGCCCAAGGTTCTGCGACAGGGCCTTCTCCGAGATGGCACGGCCAATACGGCCATTGCCATCCTCAAAAGGATGGATGCTTACAAAACAGAGATGGGCAATGCCGGATCTCACCAATGCGGAAAGCGGCTGCTTTCCCTGAGGTGACGTCAGGTTGAACCACGTGATGAAGCGACTCATTTCCGTACTCATCCGGGCAGATGGAGGAGCTTCGAAATGAACCTTTCGTTTCCCGACATGTCCAGACACCACCTGCATCGGATCGCTGGATGTGCGATAACCTCCGACGTCAACGATGTCCCGCCGTCCCTGCATAAGCATGGAGTGCCACTTGAAAAGCGTTTGATTGGATAACGCTCTGTCCCAGGTTTCGTAGACATTAACCGTCATCTTCGCAACGCCCTGCTCTGCCTGGGGAATCCGGCCGTGTTCAGTCGGCAGGCCAAACTGATGACGGATGGAGGACTGCAGACTCTCCCGGCTCAGGTATTCCCCTTCAATTTCAGACGTCTTCAGGGCCTCTTCGCTCATCAGCTCAATTTTAAGCGCGGTCTGCTCTTCCTCATCAAGGTGCTTGTACGACCCAAGCAGCACCCCCGACGCCGTCAGAAATCGCGCCTCCAACGCTGGAAACGAAGACTCATCATATGTAAAATTCGGCCAATCCGGCAGTTCCCAATTCCATTTCATGGGTTATACCCTCTCTCTGTATGGCCCATAAATACACAATAAATGGGCTATATAAAAGCCCTGTATAGCTCAAAAGTTCACCTTACGCCACGACTGCCATGCAGACCGAATATTGTACCTCCGACCATTGGGGTTTAACTTCGAGTTCGCATTGCCATCAAGAAAGGTATCCGAGCAAGATGCACAGGGGTGTATGAAATTCCGGACATTGAACTCAAAGTTCGCGTTTCCATCAAGCAAGGCCACTGTTCGAGATATAACAGGGGTGTAACTACGGAGAAGGCGGAGAGCGAATGGAGAATATGCCGCGATGCGGCGGTGTTAAGAGGGCGATTTTAGGTGTTCAGCGGGGATGGAGAAAGGTAAGCGTTCCGCGGAGCACCTCTTGTCGGGAGCTGGATTGAGTCGTAGGTTTTGTAAAGGTCGTAGG
>JAFGVP010000151.1 GCA_016937945.1 Pontiellaceae bacterium
CACCCTTGTCCGCCTCCGGCTCCAGTCCCCCTGCAGTATTTCCTAAGAAAGAGGGACTGCATGGTTCTATTTCGTAAGGCTACGGTCTGAACAGCATCGAGGAAAATGCTGAAGGGGAACTCTAGAGAACCCAACGCACAACCTCGGCGACGCCTCCGCCCTCGCCCCCTTCGGCCGCCGGAAGCATGATGCTGATGCCGCCCGGGCCGGAAGGCCGGGAATTATCATAAATCACTTTACCGCTTCCGCAGTTGGTAAAATTGCCGCGCGGACAGATGAACGCACCCTCCACGTCCGCATCGCCGGAAATCTTGATTTCTCCGTTGTGCGCATAGACCAGCCCGTAAACCGTGCAGCCGGAAGCAATCTCCACATCGCCGTTCAGGCTCATAAAAGAGGGTAGCCCGCCATCCGGCTTATCCTCCATGCCGCCACAGACCTTGATATCGCCGGTTGCAATGATACAGCCCTGTACGACACTGCTGCCCGCAAAGGTAATATCTCCCTCCACCCATAACACGCCGCTGGAGGGACGCACCGTCTGGCACGCAGCAATGGTCAGCTTTCCGTTATTGGGCATTTCATCTTCTGAAAAATAGCTATCGGTAAAGACATAATTCCACGCCGTGCTTTTATAGGACTGACCGGGAATATCGTTGGCGGCGGCATACACACGAAACGGCTCCAAATCCAGCTCTATCATCTGTTCCGGCACTTCGGCCACCACCTGAGAACCCGTGATAAAATAATCCGGTGCCATCCACTTTGCCCACGAAGGCACTGAAATAACGGGGGCCACGGCATTCCCGTAGATTTTTGCATTGCCGCCGGAAAGATCAATCTCCGTGCTGGAGGAGACGGATCCATAGCCTTGGAAATTGGCACTTCCGGTCATGGTAATCGATCCGTTCGCATGGGCCGAAGAACCATCCAGATCAATATAGGTTCCACCAACCATGCGAAGATCCCCGCCGCAGAAAATCACGCCATCAAAGAGTGCCAGCACCTCTTCATCGACACCGGCGCCGGAACCTGAACCGGCCTGCTTCATCAAAACAGCGGCTTTTTCCTCTCGGTCATGACTCGATCCGACAGAGTCCATGAGATAGTACCGGCCATCGCCGGAGCTGGTAGAACTGAGCGCCGACCCGGTCGCTTCATCCACCTCCGAAATCGACACGGATGCTACGCCGTCGCCGATTACGATATCGTCAAATGCGGATTCCACCGTCGCGTCTTCCCGCTCAATGGCAGCATAGGCCCAGTGCACTCCGCCCTCGGCGACGAGTCGCGCTCGCGCCGCGTCAGCGCGAAGCGACTCTGAATAGACTTTCTGCCGACTGATCTGCAACAGCATCATGGAACCGAGCGACATCAGGCTGACAAAAAACAGGCCGATCAGCAGGGCGTAACCCCGTTTTCTTTTACTTCGAGCTTCCGTATTCATCACATTCACTTCCCGGAATTTCTTGGAGACAATTCAAAAACAGATGTTGAATAGACTGTTTTAGCGACATTATTCATTCCGGACACGTCCTCCTGAAGCGTCAGCGTTACCCGAAGAGGCGACGACAGAGGCTGCCCGTCTACCGTAGCCACAAACTGCCCGTAGCCCGGCCCGTTAACAAAGATTCCGCCAATATCCACCACGCGCGTTTCTCCCGGCCAACGAATCGTCACATCCCGCAGCTTCGGGGTAACCATTCCGCCCGTTGAATTGAGCGTGGCCTGATATTGAACATACCGTTTGTAATCAATGGAACTCATGACACCCGGTGATGGAATCGACGAAAGGGATTGCCAGGACGGAGCATCCGTCATATCCGCTGAATCGGACGAACGGACCCGTATATCAACCGAAGTGCTTGAAGGGCAGTCCTCATTCCAGTCGATCGCATCATACTGAGGCGCGGTCATCTGGGTATCAATCACTGCGGAAACAAACACCCCGTGCTCCGGATAGGTCGTATGCAGCGCTGTCACGGCAACTACTGCATCCAGTGGCGTGACACCACCTTCGTCACGCCCGCTCCAAGCTGCAAGAACCAGATCATCATCCGTCGGCCCGACCGATGAATGAAGCATAAAGCTTCCGGTCACATGCTTCTGGTCGAGCCACAGCCTTGGCCGGCATAACGCCGCATCGGAAGAAATACGAAATGTGACGGCATAGCTCCGGTCGTAGGCAATCGGGAAATCCGCATAGTCCGACCACACGGAGCTCCCGGCGGAAATGAGGCATGAATCCGAAGATCCAAAACTCAGTTGGACGGGATTACCGACCGTGTCGGGCGTTGGATCAGCGGAATTGATCACCTCATCAATATAGGCTTCCTCGATCACCAGATCTTCGGATCCCGATGCCGTGAACGCCAGACGGCAGCGCGCCCCGTTATGTTCCAGAGACTCTCCGGATGTCATACTGCCCCCCCTCAAAAGCACACGCACAATGGCCCCCTGAAAAACATTGGCAGCCCAGTCAACTCCGCCTGAATCTCCCGTCTGAGACTGCACGGTCCAGTTGGTGCTGTTCCCGTCGAGGTGCAGCACGAGATCCACCGGAGAGTAATTCTTATCCGGCGTCCCGACAGTCACATTGGATTTAATACAGCCGCTCAGATCAAAATTCGTATCCACCCATTCATCGTTATAAACATCGATCTCGCACACATCGCCGATCGCATTGGCATCAAAGGTCAGTTGATGATACCCGCTCCATGTTCCGGAAGAGTTATACTCCACATACGGTTGCGGAGATCCGGATGCCTCCTGAATCTCAGCTTCGCGTTCAATGCCGCAGGTTGATGCCCTCAACGTATCGAATCCGATGGAATAGCCGGAGCTCGCATCCGCTTTGCCCGTGACGGAAAACTGCAGCACATGATTCCCGGGCGACAGAATACAGCTTCCGAGACTGGCAAGCCGATCCCGCAACAACGACGGACTGTATCCATCATAAGCGCTTCCCTGGGGCACAATCGACCAGTCAAAAACATGCTGAAACAACTGCGTTGTATGTGCATTTTCACCATTTAACGCACTGGCACCGTTTCCATCAGAGACCACTGTGGCCAGCTGCAGCTTACGCTCGGCAGCCGACAGGCTGTTATCACGGGGAGTGAATTCGGTCCGAAGTAATTGCTGATCCGCGCCGGAGCCATACATGTGATAAATCACGGTGGAGGCCCACATATTGGATTCGGATCCAGAGGAAAGACGCGTTTTATTCACCAATGGAAAACTGACGGCGGTATACCTGGTCGAATCAAAAGGATAAAAAACCATCTCCGAGAGCGAACTCAAGCGCATTTCCTGCTGGAGCCGCTGCACTGAAAGCCCGAGATCGCTGTCCAGCGAATCCTGTGCGACCTGATCCACGCGAATCCGCTGCATATACATATAACCGCCGATAACCAGCGCAATGCTGATTACAAAAATCGACATCGCGACCACGGTCTCAACCAGAGAAAATCCTCGTTTGTGATACAATGCTTCCATGATTAAAGATTCGACAGATAGGTTGTAACCTCTTCAGTCATAGTGCCGAACTGCAGGGTCATGCGGTCTTTCGTCTCAACCTTTACGTAAACCTGTGCGAGGTTTGTGTAGGGGTGCGTCACCTCGGTGGTCAGCCGATACCGTCCCGCCGAGTCCGACACGCCGGACTCATCGACGATCAGTCGATCGACGGACCACATATCCAGATCACTGAAATCCGAAAGATCCATGCGCTCGACACGATTCCGGATCAGCTGAACAGCCACCCGTCGATCCATGGCGGTATCTCCCAACCGTTTGGTCGATACAACGAGCTTAGCGGCTCCGGACGCCGCCACCGAAATCAGAGCAACAGCAATAAGCACCTCCACCAGGCTCACACCAGCTCGCTTTTTTTTATCTGAACTCATAATAACATTCCAGCTTGTCATAAAAATTATTAGCACGTTTCATGCCAAACAATGCAAAGCTTTAAACAAATTTAAATTAATATTTACAAGAAATCATTATTTGCCAAGTAACTGCCGAATCTCCGACCGAACCAGCAAACGAAACCCTTGAATGAAGCTTCCGCAACTGCTATCGATCCCAGCTATATTTCTCAATGGCAAGAAATCCCGCAATCAGCGGAGCGAGAGAAACAAAACTGAAGGCAAACACCGGTAATGAACAATAACCCCCCGACCACTTACTCCGTTGCGGTACTCGGATGCAAAGTCAACCAGTATGATGCCCAGCAGATTGAGCAGCTTCTTGAACAACATGGGCTGGCAAAAGCGCCGGAGAATGAATGCCCGGATATCATTATCATTCATACGTGCGGCGTAACGGCTGCGGCCGCCCAGAAGTCACGCCAGATCATCCGGCGCATGCAGCGGGACAATCCTGTCGCCCGCATTATTGTCACCGGCTGCGCTGCCGGAGATGAACTCACCCGAATTGATCAGGATCCCGTATTCCGGGTGCCCGCCGGTTCAGACTGGCTGAAACGATTGGCGGAACAGCTCGCATCGATCTCCACTCCCAACGCAATTTCTGCGGACGGCATTGAAACCGACACGTACACGATCTCCAGCTTCGGCGACCAGACCCGCGCCTTTCTGAAAGTACAGGATGGGTGCGATATCGGATGCTCATACTGTATCATTCCTCAGCTTCGCAAAGAACCGCGTGACAAAGCGGTCGATGCCGCCGTCAGGGAGGCCAGAGCATTGACCAAAGCCGGCCACCGAGAAATCGTCGTTACCGGCGTAAGCGTCGGTCTATACGGAAGGGAACACGGTTCTTCGCTGGCCAAACTGCTGCGGCACATTGCCGAGGTGCCGGACATCGGCCGAATCCGTCTTTCGAGCCTGCACCCCGGCGAACTGACGGACGAACTGCTCGAGGTCTGGGCCTCCCGTCCAAACATCATGCCGCACCTGCACCTTTCGCTCCAATCCGGCTCCGACGCTGTGCTGCACGCCATGCGGCGTGGATATACGACCTCAGAATACTTCGATGCCATCGAACGCGCACGAGCCGCACTCAAAAACCCGGCATTCACGACGGACATCATCGTCGGATTCCCCGGCGAGACGGACACCTACTTTGAAGAAAGTTATGCCTTCTGCAAAAAGGTTGGATTTTCCAGAATGCATATTTTCACCTATTCCCCCCGCCCCAAAACCATTGCCGCCAAAATGGGTCGGCAGATCAACGGCGCAGTGGCCACCGAACGCAGCGACCGATTACATGAGCTCGAAGCAACCATGGCCCGGAATTACCATGAAAGGTTCCTCGGGCAGACGGTCGAGGTTCTTGTGGAAAAACCGAGAAACGGAATCGGCAACGGCTATACCGCACAGTATGTTCCTGTGGAGTTTCCTGAAGAGATGGGCGCTCGCGGAACCATTCTCCAACTGAAGCCGACGGCGGCCAACGAACAGGGCCTTACCTGCTCCCGGTAGCCGGAAAACTGCTCACTGCACAGTCAAAAAGTACTTCACGCTACATTTCGGATTTAAAAGATTAATCTTTAATCCCCCCGAATCCGTTCCTATATTGCCGACACTATGAGCGAATCTGAGATCAATTTAGACGAAGAAATCCGCATTTGGCAGGAAAAACTGTTCAAGCGGTCTATTCGTCGCCGGCGCAAACTGGAACGCGTTTCTGCCCTGATCGGCAACACCTCCAACCTGCACTGCCTCGAAATCTGCGCCGGAGACGGCATTATCAGCGCCAGCCTGCGCGCGCTCGGCGGAAGCTGGAAAACCGCCGTTTCATCCAATAAGGCAGGTGAGTCGCTCCACTATTCGCTCAAGGAGAAGATATCGAGGATCGAAAACGGAAAACTGCCGTTCGATGACGGCGTATTTGACCGGGTGGTCATCGTCGACGCGCTCAAGGGCATCCAGAACGACCACGAATTTATTCATGAATGCCATCGCGTCCTGAAAAATGACGGATGGGTGGTCATCAACGAAACCCGCAGAACACCGTTCAGCGCGACCACGATGATCCGTCGCATCCTGCACATCCTTCCAATGGCCAAAGGACAGCGCCGCAATGGATATATGGCCGGCGAGCTTTTCAACATTCTGAAGGACGGATTTGATGTGCCGGAAACCATCATCTACTCCAACGGCCTAACTGAAGCTGCCGCAGCTTTAGGAGAATTTGCCCAGTTCCGGCTTCTGCAGGATGATTACTGGCTGATCCGAAAAGCACCGCAGAAAGATCTATTGTTCCGTTACCGGCGCCTACACTCCTTGGCCGGATTCTTTTACCCGCTGATGTGGATTCTCTCCGCACTGGAATTCTTGCCTGGTCATCAACTGCTGATCAAGAGCCGAAGGCGCCACTGGCGCCCGCGCCGCCAGCCGAAGCTGATCGACGGGCGCTCCATCGCCGAGGCCGCCATTAACACAAAAATAGGGACTGCTGCACCGTTTTGATGAAGCATCGATACAAAGATCTCGAACAATCCATCGGCTACCGCTTTCGCAGAAAGTCATTGCTGGAATTGGCACTGACCCACCCGTCCTTTCGCTATGAATGCTCCGAATCAAGCGACGATAATCAGCGCCTTGAATACCTCGGAGATGCCGTACTCAGCCTGATTTCCGCCGAATATCTTTTCAATAACCAGCCGGATGCCCGCGAAGGCGACATGTCAAAACTGCGCAGCCGGCTCACGCAGGACCGAACACTGGCTCGGATCGGCGCATCCATTGGACTCAGCCCATATCTGCGCCTCGGACGGGGCGAAGAGAAAAACGGCGGGGCTGAACGGGCCTCGAATCTTGCCGATGCCGTGGAAGCCATTATCGGTGCCGCATGGATTGATGGCGGCGCCCGAGCTGCCGGAAAGATTTTCAAGCAGGTTTTCCTGCCCGAACTGATGGCTTTGCAGACCGCCCCGACAAAATCAAACCCGAAAGGCGCACTGCAGGAGTATGCCCAGAGCCACGGCTTTGATATCCCGCAATACGAAACCGTCGAAACCGCCGGCCCCGAACATGACCGTACCTTTACCGTTGAAGTCAGCGCGTGCGGACAATCGTGGAGTGCCGCCGCAGGAAGCAAACGGGAAGCCGAGCGCCGTGCCGCATCCGAGGCGCTTTCCGCTCTGGAGCAACCTCAGGCGGAGGAATAACCGGATGGACTGTCCGTATCCTTACGAAACTGAAGCATGCAGACCCATTTTCCTGGAAAATACGGCGAGGGAGCAGGAATCGGAGGAGAACGAGGGTGACACCACAGGCATAAAATCATCCGCATCGGAGCCGTTTCATTCGTAATACTCGGCGCATCCGCTTCCACTTGAGGTCATCCTATTCTGAAAGAGAACTTTTCACGCTGGTCGCCGCACGACTACAATAATCCCTGAAGAGTGCTGTCCCCGGCACCGAAAAAAAAACGGCGGGCAATGGCGGAGCTGTGCCCCAATCCAGCAAACCCCGTTCATCCCGTCTGAAAAAACTCCATCACCGAGTTCACTTCGTGTCCTTCGTGCCTTCTCTGTTAAAAATGACTGCTCATGAAATATCCGGGTTAGTTCTATTCCATGATTGAATCAATCTTCGTGAAGGATACACTGGACACTTTGATTTTCAGGGAGAACGAATGGCTGCTAAAGAAACACCAATGATGGCACAATACCGGTCGATCCGACGGGAACTTCCGGAGGATACGATCCTTTTTTTCCGGCTGGGCGACTTTTATGAAATGTTTTTTGATGACGCGAAAACCGCTGCGGACATTCTCGATATTACGCTGACAAAGCGACACAACACGCCGATGTGCGGCGTTCCGTACCATGCGGCGGCCGGTTATCTCGAACGCCTGGTCCGGGCAGGCAAAAAAGTGGCCATCTGCGAGCAGGTGGAAGATCCGGCAACGGCGAA
>JAFGVP010000152.1 GCA_016937945.1 Pontiellaceae bacterium
GGACAACCTTTAATAGCATTCAAATCTCCATGGCGGCTTTTATGAGGTTGAAATCTGCCGATCACGCGGACTCCGTAAGATTGCGGATGACCTGACGACTCTGCGCAATGCTCTTGCCGACCGTCGAGTCGTCCGGCATGCTTCTCCGCAATAAGGAGACCAAACATGCTGGATATACGATGGGGTATCATTGGGTGCGGCGGAATAGCCCGCACCTTTGCGATCAGTCTGAGGGCGCTGGGATACGGCGAATTGCTGGCCGGGGCATCGCGCACACCCGGCCGGGCGCAGGCATTCTGCACGGAGCACAACATACCGCGTTACTACACGGGCTATGAGCAGCTCGTATCCGATCCGGATATTGACGCCGTCTATGTCGCCACGACCCACAACTTTCATTACGGTCATGTCCGGCTGGCCCTGGAGCACGGCAAACACGTACTCTGCGAAAAACCCTTTACCGTCAATGCCGCCCAGGCCGCCGAACTGATCGAGCTGGCCCGCAGCCGAAAGCGATTCCTCATGGAAGCGGTGTGGACCCGTTTCCTGCCATCGATCCAGACCGCACAGAAACTGATTGCCGAGGGCACGATCGGCGACGTTCAGACCGTGTACGCCAATTTCTGTCTGGGAAAAAGCGTCCCGCCGGACCATCGGCTGCGCAATATAAACCTGGCGGGCGGCGCACTGCTCGACCTCGGGATCTATCCGATCAGCATGGCCGACCTTGTTTTCGGACAAAAGCCGGAGCGGATTGTCAGCTCAGCCGTCATGGATCCGGAAACCGGCGTCGATGAACACTCCTACTACCTGTTTGAATACACGGACGGACGAAAAGCCGTTCTCTCCGCCAGCTACTCGCAGCGCGCTCCCGTGGAAGCCGTTATCAGCGGCACCGGCGGATTCATACGCCTGCCCCACTTTCTCGGCGCACAGGAAGTCCACCTCCACCGGAACGGCGAACCGCCGGAAACGTTCGAGTTTCCCTACGGCGAACTCGAAAACTTTAAATACGAAATCGCCCACGCCATGGAATGCATCGCGGCAGGCCAAACGGAAAGCAGCATCCTGCCTCCCGCCAAAACGCTCGAAACCATGCAGACCATGGATGCCCTCCGGCAACAGTGGAACCTCGTTTATCCCGGCGAAGCAAACTGATGATTCAACGGCAGCGGCGCAGTTCTATCCACTCATAAATGGCCGGAAGGACAAAGAGCGTTAAGAACGTTGAACTTGCCAGGCCAAACACAACCACCGCCGCAAGCGGGCGCTGAACCTCGGCGCCGGCGCCATGAGAGAGAAGCAGCGGAAGCAGTCCCAGCAGGGTTGTCAGCGTGGTCATAATGACGGGCCGGAAGCGGATCAGGCTGCCGTTCACCACGGCATCACGAATGTCCTGCCCCTCCCGGCGCAGATCATTGAAGTCGGTCAGCAGCACCATGGAATCCTGCATCGCAATCCCGAAGAGCGCAATAAAGCCGATGGATGCCGGCACCGAAAGATACTGTCCCGTGATCCACAGCCCGACGACCCCGCCGATCAGCGCCAGCGGAACATTCAGCATGATCATGGCAGCATAGCGCATGGAATGAAACGTGATCCAGAGCAGCACAAAGATCGAAACAATGACCACCGGAACAATCAGCGACAGGCGTTTCATGGCACTGCGCTGCTGCTCGAACTGACCGCCATATTCCACAAAAACGCCGGCCGGCAGATCCACCTTTTCTGCAATGGCGGACTGAATGTCCTCCAGCACCTTGCTCAATGCGCGCCCGCCGACATTCCCCTGCACAATCCATCGGCGCTGATTATGCTCGCGATTCACCTGCAGAGCGCCCTCTTCAATCTCGATTCGCGCAAGCTGATCCAGACACAGCAACGCCCCGTCGTCGGAGCGGATGAACAGCTGCCGAATGGCGTCGGGCGTCAAACGGAACTCCGGTGCATACCGGACGTGGATTCCATAGCGGCGGGTATTGCGGTAAAGCGTGCTCACCACTTGGCCGCCGATCGCGGTTTCGACCTGCTCAAGAACCTTTTCACCCGGGACGCCGTATCGCGCAAGCGCGTCATGATCGAGCATCACTTTGACCTGCGGCTGACCGTGGCTCTGTTCCAAGGAAAGGTCCACCAGCCCCGGGACATCCTCGATGGCCTCCCGGATTTCTCCGGCGGTTTCGCGGATCAGGTCCAGATCTTCACCGTACACCTTGATCGCCAACTGGGCCTTGACGCCGGAGAGCAGCTCATCGAACTGGTTCTGGATCGGCTGCGACAGATTGGCGGTAATTCCGGGATGGGCATCCAGCAGGGAGCGGATCTCTTTGACGATCGCCGGTTTATTCGCGCCGTCCTTCAACTCCACATGCAGCTCGGAAAAATTGACCGGATGCGGATGGCTTCCGGCCTCCGGCCGTCCGATACGCGTGATGACCGAGTCGACCCCTTCGATGGCCATGACCCGGCCGGCAACCCGCTTCATCGTGCGCTGCGCTTCATCGAGCGAAATAGAAGGCGCCATGCCGACCGACACCATGATCGATCCTTCTTCCAGCACCGGAATAAATTCCGCCCCGATATTCCGCAGTCCCAGTACGGCCACGACTGTAAACAGAAGAACTCCGGCCAGCACAACCGACTTGACCGACAACGCCTTCAGCAGCATGCGGCGGTAAGCGGCCTTAAAACCCTGATAGAATCGCGATTCCTTATACGGTTTTTCATTCAGCATCCAGCTGGCCATAACCGGCGCAATCACCAGCGCAAACAGCATTGATCCGCCCAACGCCAGCATGACGGTATACGCCAACGGCTTGAACATTTTTCCTTCCACCGCCTGCAGGGAAAGAATCGGCAGGAAAACCGTGATAACAATCAGGATAGCAAATGCAATCGGACGGCCGACTTCGCGCGTTGCATCATAGATCAGCTGCAGCCGATGCGACTTATCCTCGTGCTTCATACCCAGAAAGCGGTGAATATTTTCTGTCACCACAATGGAACCGTCCACCAGCATGCCCAGCGCGATGGCAATGCCGCCGAGCGACATCAGGTTGGCGGAAATCCCGAACCGCTCCATCCCGATGAATGCCACGAGTGCACAGAACGGCATCGCAAGCGCCACGATCAGGGCCGCGCGGAAACATCCGAGAAAAGCAATCAGCACCAACAGCACCAGCACCATCCCCTGCAGCAGCGAAGCCTTGACGGTATGCAACGCATTGTCCACCAGGTCGGCCTGCTCATAATAAGGAACCAGCCGAACGCCCGTCGGAAGGCCGGCCTGCACCTGCTCCACCTTCTCGTAAAGCGCATCAATCACTTCGGTTGAGTTGGCGCCATACAGCTTCATGACGATACCCGACACCACTTCTTTTCCGTCATTATGGATCACCACGCCGCGGCGCAGCTCCTTTCCATGCACCACCTCCGCCACGTCGCCGAGCGACACCGGCGTCCCATCGAAGGTCTTAACCGTGATTCCGCGAATATCATCAACATCGTTCAGCAAACCGATCCCGCGCACCAGATACTCTTCCGAATTCAGCGGCAGATATTGTCCGCCGACATTCCGGTTGTTCTGCTGAATAGCGGACACGACATCCTCGATGGCCAGTCCATACTGATGCAGCCGATAGGGATCCAGCTGTACCTGAAACTGCAGGACGTGACCGCCGGCACTCAGAATATCGGTAACGCCCGGCACGGTCTGCAACTGGCGTTTCACAACCCAGTCGTTGATGTCGCGCAGGTAGACCAACGGATCAAGCCCATCGGTTTCGGCACCCTCCTCCAGCTCCAGATAATAGAGAAACACCTGCCCCAGACC
>JAFGVP010000022.1 GCA_016937945.1 Pontiellaceae bacterium
GGTCGTATAAGTTCATCAGTCCGCGCACGCTCATCCGCTGTTTTACAGGCAGCAAGGATGTCGTTCCGTTTGGCACCATCAATGATGAAGGCTTCATTATACCCCGTTAAGATTCCGCGATAGATGCTCACATCCCACTCCTTGAGCGGGATACCGGCGGTTTCGATTTTCCGTTTGATGCTTTGCTCAATAGGAGAAAGGATCACCCAGCTCTCCTCGCCATTGAACGTCATGTGGGTGGCATGCTGTCGCACAAAAAGGCTCGTTTAAACTCGCCAAATGTATGCCTGCATTTACCGGTACTGTTTCCTGCTTAACTTTAAACATGCAGGAGATCGTTATGGTTTATGGATACATTCGCGTCAGTACGGACAAACAGACCGTTGAAAATCAACGTTTTGAAATTGAGCGCTTTTGCAAGCAGGAGGGCATCGCTGTGGATCACTGGATTGAAGAGACCATTTCCGGTGCAAAGAATCCGGAAAAGCGGAAGCTGGGGGATGTGCTGAATATCATGCAGAAGGATGATGTATTGATCTGTTCCGAGCTCTCGCGACTGGGGAGAAGCCTGCTGATGATTATGAGCATTCTGAACCAGTGCCTGGAGCGGGAGGTGCAGGTGTGGACCATTAAAGACAATTACCGGCTCGGCAGCGACATCAGCTCAAAGGTGCTGGCCTTTGCCTTCAGCCTTTCGGCGGAAATAGAACGCAACCTGATTTCGCAACGGACCAAGGAAGCCCTTGCCCGGAAACGGGCGGAAGGCGTTGTGCTCGGAAGGCCCAAGGGCAGCAAAAGCTCCCGCGTCAAGCTGACCGGCCGCGAGAAGGAAATCATGCGCCTGCTCGACCGGGGATGGTCAAAATCCCGCATCGCCCGCCACATGAACGTCCACCGCATCACGTTGGGAAACTTTATACAGGCGCAATTGCTGGATGAAAACTGATGGTATTGCCTATATCATTTGCGCTTTTCATTGGCACGCAGGGATCGGTGTGATACGTGTTGACGGTTCTGAAAAATCTTTGGAAGGCAGGAAATGGATAGGAGCGGAAAAGTTGAGCTGTGCCACTGGGCCGTTGCATTTGTCGACCTGCTTGGGCAGGGCGATAAAATGCGTGAAGTTTCCCGCTTGATCGATTCCGGGCAGGACGATGCCGCTGTCGAAAAGATGAAGGGCGTCTATTTCGACCACAGAAGCTTCTACGAGGCGTTTCAGGGCTCGTTGATTGCGAATCAGCAGGGCAGGGTACAACCCACGATTCCCTTGCCGTCACATATTTCCGAAGAGGAATATCAGGCGGTGTTTCGTCGAAACCTGAAAGTGCAGGTATTTTCCGATGCCGCCATGTTCTATCTGCCGCTGGTGGAAGACGTCGAAAATCAGCCGATCTTCGGTATCAATACGCTTTTATCCGTTCTGGGGATTCAGATGCTTTCATTTCTCGCACAGGGCCGCCCTTTTCGGTGCGGAGTTGAAGTCGGGTTTGGACTGGAAATGGAAGACGGTAAGCTGATTGGACCGCCGGTGCAGAACGCCTACGAGTTGGAGAGCAAGCGCGCCCAATATCCCCGCATTGTGGTTGGCGAGGGCCTTATTGAATATCTGCAAAATATTAAACAGGTCGGATTGCAGAACGCAACAGAGGTTCAGAATCAGGCCTCAAAATCATTGGCACGGATTAGCCTGGACTGGTTGGCTACGGATATAGACGGGGAAACAATCCTTAACTATTTAGGGGCTGATTTCCTGAGAAAACTGCCCGAAGACAAGACGCAGGCCATAATTGCATTGGCCCACCAATTTGTGGATCAGGAACAGGCTCGTTATCGCAACGAGAAAAATTCCCTCCTGGCCATTCGTTATGCCTGTTTGGAAACCTATTTTGCCGCCCATATGCCAAACCCGGAGTCAGAAACATGACCGTGAATCCGCAGCAAACAGTTTTGCTCCACAAAGGCAAAGTTGCCTGTACAGCCTCCGAGCGGGGTTCAATCACACTCTTAAAAAATGAACCTATAGGTTAATTATGAACTTGTGGTTTGTAGATGAGGGTGCATTATTCACCGTGTATTCAATTGACGATGAAGCGAGGGATGAGTCTTTAAGACATTTTTTGGAAAAACTGCAAGAGGATGATCAGGCGGAGCATGACCGGCTTATTGGCCGGCTTGAGCGGCTGGCGGAAGTCGGACCGGATTTTCGGAAAGAGCGTTGCCGGGATGTCGGAGATGGACTCTACGAACTGAAAACCAAAACGGGCTCGCGTATCCTTTTCTTTTATGAAGAAAAAACCCGGCATGTGATCGTGGCTACGGGTGGTTTTGCTAAAGGATCCAAGAAGGTTCAGAATCAGGATATAAAGCGTGGCAAGCGGCGGAAGGGTGACTATGAAACCGCGCTGCGAAAAGGCGATTTAAAGAAAATCATTGTGACTGGAAAAAAGGAACCCAGCAGAGTTCCTGGAGGTTGACCATGGCACCGATAATTGAACGAAAAGAAGGTTATTCATTCGAAGATGCCCTTCAAAAGGCACGGAAGAGTTCCGACTATTATCAGGAAAAACTGTTAATGGATATTTCTTCCCGTTTAATCAATGCCCTTGAAGATCAGGGTTTGAAGCGCAAGGAATTGGCGGAACGCCTGGGGGTTACGCCGACCTATGTAACCAATGTTTTGCGCGGCCATGCCAACCTGAGCATTGAGAGCCTGGCAAAATTTGCCTTTGCTTTGGGTCTGAAGTGGGAGCCGGTTCTCCTTTCCCTCGAAAGTGAACTGGGGCTCTATTCGGTCCAATCCATTCAGCAAAAGAAGGCTGAGCGCGTAACAACTTGCACGGCTCCGACAATTCCCGACACCCAGCACTTTAAGAAAGAGTGGAATTTTTCAAAATTCAGTGAAACCAGTCGTCGAACGGAGAGTCAGGATGTCCGAACTAAAATACCAGCTTGAACGTTTTTTGGTGGAGTCAGTCGCTGTTCGACCGAACCCCGGTTACAGCGATACATCGCCGGAGAATACGGGAACCATTTCGGTCGGGGTCAGCTTGGCAACTCATAACGAGGATAAGTGCAAGCGTCAGCTTATTCTCGATATAAACCTGCAACCGAAAGAGGGGGCGGAGGATCGTTGCTTCCCTTACAGCATATCCATTATCGGCATGGCGTTTTTCCTATTTCACAAAGATGCTTCGGAAAAGGACGTGGAGCGCTTCCTTAATATCAATGGGAGCGCGATGCTGTTCGGGCTTCTGCGCGGCCAGGTTAGTCAAATCACTTCCCAGTCGGTTCACGGCCAGTTCCTTTTGCCTCCCTGCAACTTTGTGGAAATGTATGAGGAGAAAAACAATACGCCGTCGACCGGAAGCCGCAAAAAGGCAGGGCGAAAAGGCTGAGCGCTTAAGCGGATAGGAACGCAATGAAAGCACAGGATCTTCCTTTAACCCAACTCCTTCAGGGATCGAAACAATTCATCATACCCATCTTTCAGCGCACCTATAGCTGGGACCGCGGCAACTGTGAGCAGCTTTGGAAGGATATTCTGCGGGTCGGATCAACGGATAAGCTCGACAGCCATTTTATCGGATCGGCGGTCTATATTCCCGAACAGGATACCAGTGCGGCCATTTCCCGGTGGCTTGTGATCGATGGTCAGCAACGCATCACGACGGTAACCCTGCTTTTGTTGGCCCTGATGAATCGCTTGGCGGCTGAAGGAGCGGCAGACCCGATCAGCCCGGAAGAGATTGAGGATTACTATCTTAAGAACCGGTACGGCAAAGAGGATCTGAAGTATAAGATGCTCCTGACCAAAACGGACAAGGATACCTTGATTGCCCTGCTGGACAATAAGGAGCCGGGAGAGAAGGCATCAAAGCGCATTCTGGACAACTATGCCTTCTTTGTTGAGCAGTTGGCCAACGCGGATTTAAAGGCCGTTTATACCGGCATCCAAAAATTGATGATCGTGGATGTCCGTCTGCAGCACGGTATCGACAACCCCCAGATGATTTTCGAGAGCATGAACTCCACCGGCAAGGCGTTGACCCAGGCCGACCTGATCCGGAATTTTGTTTTGATGGGGCTTGAGCATGACCTTCAGACGCGGCTGTACAATGATTACTGGCGTCCGATGGAGGTGGCGTTTGGCGCGGACAACTACATCAACCAGTTCGATGAGTTTATGCGCTACTTCCTCGTGATCCATACCGGCAACCATCGTATCCGCCGGGACGAGGTGTATGACGAGTTCAAGGCCTATTCCCGCGATCAGGAGGTGGAACAGCTGCTCATGCGGCTGAAGGAATTCACGCATTACTATTGCGATATTGCGCTCGGACGCGGACAGGACAAGGAGCTGGGTGCTGCCTTGCACGATATCCGCGAGCTTCGGGCGGATGTCTGCTATCCGCTGCTGATGGAGGTTTATCAGGATTATCGCAACAACCATGTCACCAAGGAGGAGTTCCTTGAGGTCATCCGCATGGTCGAAAGCTATGTTTTCCGGCGGGCAGTTTGCGATATCCCGACCAACTCTCTCCGTCAGACATTCGCCATGTTCTGCCGTCGTTTGAAGAAGGATCGGTATCTGGAAAGCGTGAAAGCGACCTTCCTGCTGCTTCAATCCTATCGGCGCTTCCCTTCGGAGTCCGAGTTTATCCAGAAGATCCAGGAGCGAAATCTGTATAATTTCAATCGCCGTTCCTACTGGCTTCGCCGAATTGAAAACCATGGGCGCAAGGAGCGGGTGCTGGTGCAGGAATACACGATTGAACACATCCTCCCGCAGAATGACAATCTGTCGGATGAGTGGCAGGACATGCTTGGGTCGGACTGGAAGCAAGTGCAGGAAACCTATCTCCATACATTGGGGAATCTGACGCTGACCGGATACAACTCCGAACTCAGCGATCGCCCGTTCCATGAAAAGCGTGATATGGAAGGGGGCTTTGCGGACAGCCCGATCCGCCTAAACGCTGGGCTTGGCAGTCTCCACAAGTGGGATGCGGATGAAATCAAGAAACGTGCCACCACATTGGCGGGCAAGGCGGCTTCGGTGTGGGGGGAGCCGTCGCTGGAGGAAACCATCCTTGATGCCTACCGGCAGAAAACGCAAGAGACCGGCTATACCATTGATGACCATCGGCACCTTCTGGAGGGTAAAAACAGGGAACTGTTCGATGCCTTCCGCAGGGAGGTGCTGGCATTGGATCCCTGCATTACCGAAGAATTCCTGAAGCTTTATGTCGCCTACAAGGCGGAGACCAACTTTGTCGACATCGTACCGCAGGCGCGCAAGCTCCGTCTTACGCTGAATATGCGCTTCCACGAAATCGATGATCCGCACGGCCTGTGCGAAGATGTGACAAATCTGGGTCGCTGGGGAAATGGCGATATACAGATTTCCTTCTCCGAACTCGATCAACTGCCCGCCGTCATGGGTTTAGTCCGCCAATCGCTGGAACTACAGATGGGTGATGGCGACGTCGATTGACGGGCGGGATTCCTTTGTAAAAATGAGTGGTCAGGCATTTCAAGGGGTGGTTCATGGGAAATACAAATAAAGCCTTTCACAGAGAGGCATTCGATGAGGCAACGTTGCTTAAACTGGAAATCTTCAGGAATTATATCCGGGAGTGGCTTCCCGTTTTCATGTCGAAGCGCGATGCCAACGGAAATGCTGTGTTCAGGCAGGTAAATCTGTACGACTATTTTGCCGGTCCGGGAACGGATGGCGCGGGTGTTTTCGGTTCTCCGCTCATAATCCAGGAGGAAGTGAAAGCCTTCTGTGCCGCCAAGAACGCCGTTATGTGCAGCAGGCCGCCGTTACCTCGCCGCTGGTTTTTGATTCCTCGTTGTCTTCGGAATCTACCGGGCTGTTTAAGGCCACGGTGCCCTGGGATGCCCAGTATGAATTTTTCACTTTTGATCCGACGTATGAAGCAGTCGTACTTTCGCCTACGATTTCTTCCCTGGGCTTTGAGGCCGGTAATTTGGCATTGCATGGTTACGGCACCATCCAACTCGTTGGAGAAACTTCGTTTATCAGCCTGGAGGAGCGGCTGTTGGGCGGTGGGGGTTGGATTACGCCTACGGTTGTTGATGATCCTATGGCGATCATGAACCGATCGTATGCCGACAATCGCTACGTTCGCCCGGAGTCCATCACCGAGCAGCTCGTATTCGATAATTCGCTTTCCACGCCGACAAGCGGGCTTTTCAAGGCATATTGTCCATGGGACGGCGTCTACGATTTCTTTATTATGGATGAGGATGAAGAGGCGATTCATTTAAGCGATGGCTACGCCGGTTTTTACCCGACAGAGGATCTCTATATATCTGGAAATGTCGTAGGTGATGCGAATAGCTCTGGGCGGATTGATATTGGAGAGCAGACGCTAAAAGGCGGTTACTGGGCGCTTGATTCCGTCGGATCTTACGACAGTTGTATCATTAACCGAGGCTTTGCAGATGGCCGTTATGTCATGCAATCCATCGGCATTACCACCAACTATACCATTCAGGCCGGCGACGTTCTCCAGATTCAGGACGGTGTCATCACCGCGATCAATCCATGACCATCAGCGTTTCAGACCTGGCTTTGCTCAAACCCCGTATGCTTTCCGCTATCTTGCGGGATGAGCGGCTGGGCAAAATCGCTGCACGGAAGGAAAACAACCGGAAGCAGAGGCAGCGTCTGCGCAACTATATTGACGATAACCGAGTCCCCGACGCACCCCTAATGCCCAATGCCTAGTGCCTATTGTCCGGAGTGAAATGATGAAATCATGTAACGACTTGCCCGACGGCTGCCAGCAGCGCTTTGACCGCATAGACGAAAAGCTTGAGGATATTCATGCCCACGCCGTCAAAACCAACGGCCGTGTCACCAAGCTCGAGAAATCCACCATTGTGCTTATCACGTCACTTGTCGTTACTGTCGCCACGCGTCCTGATGGCATTGTATCGATCCTTAGAATCGTCAGTGGCTGGATAAAGTAGTCCGCGCACGGCTAAGCTATCAAACTAAACGCCAGCATTAAAAAATCATAATAATCCATTGACGAACTCCCGGGCTTTGTATAGTGAGTAAGTAATCACTCACAAATGGAGGGCGTAAACATGTCGAAAAAAAGAAATCCATTGCCGGCGGCTGAACGGAAGGCGTTGGTGGTGCAGGCGGTGATTCAGATCGCAGCCGAGTGCAATCCGGAGTCGATTACCACGGCGTTCATTGCTGAACGTATGGGATTGTCTCAAAGTGCCATTTTTAAGCATTTCCCGACCAAGGAGTCCATTCGCGAAGAAGTCATGCAGTGGACGGCGGAAAACCTGATGGAATCTGTTCGGGCAGCGGCGCGCGAGGCATCCGAGTCACTTGCCGGCCTAGAAGCGGTTTTTGACGCCCATCTGTCGTTTGTTGTCCGGTATCCCGGTGTGCCGCGCATACTTTTCAGTGAACTGCAGCGAGGGGAGCAGAGTGACGTGAGCGAACAGGCCCGTGCTTTGATGAAGCAGTACAGCAAGTTGCTTTGTGAACTGCTGAAGCAGGGTAAGTCACGGGGAGCTATTCGTGAGGATCTGGACGAAAAAACCGCCGCGATGGCCTTCATCGGAATGATTCAGGGCCTGATCATGCAAACCCTGGTAGCAGGTAAGAGTGCGGTGGCAAAGAAGCAGGCGCAGTCCACTTTTGCCATCTACCGCCGGGGAATCGGAATAGGAGAAGTTTAATGAAACGAATCAAACTCAGCCGCCAGGCTATTGTGCTGATCGCCGTTTTACTGCCGGTGGCAGGACTGTTTGTATTTACTGCGGCACGGTCGGGGCCGCTTGCTCCGGTTCAGGTGATTGTTGATGAGGTAAAGCTTCAGTCGGTGCAACCAGCGTTGTTTGGCATTGGAACGGTAGAGGCCCGGTATCGGTATCAGATCGGCCCGACGGCTGCCGGCCGTCTGCTGCATGTTTACGTCGATGTCGGTGATCATGTCGAAGCCGGGCAGGTCCTGGGGGAGATGGACCCGGTTGACCTGAATTCGAAGATTGAAGCGCAGGAGGCGCGCATTGGGGTTCTGGACGCGCAACTACTCGCAGCAAAAACCCGCGAGGAAGATGCCCGGGCTCGCAAGACATTCTCCGGTTCGCAACGGGAACGCTATGACGCCTTGCTTGAAAGCGAGGCGACCACAATAGAAAACGCTGAAACTAAAAGACAGGCAGACGATTCGGCTACGGCAACGCTTCAAGCGGCTCAGGCCGGAGTGTCCGTAGCACAGGGCGAATTGGCGAATGCCCGGAAAGAGCTGGAGGCGTTGCAACAGAAGCGTAGTGATTTGCGGCTGATTGCGCCGGTTGATGGTTTGATTGTGGCCCGGAATGCCGAACCAGGCAGTACCGTGGTGGCCGGACAGTCCGCCTTGGAAATGATTGATCCTTCGCAGATTTGGATTGATGCCCGTTTTGACCAGCATTCTGCTTCAGGCTTGAGCGATGGGCTGAAGTCCGAAATCACGCTTCGTTCAAGTCCGGGATATTTTCTGGAAGGAAGCGTTCTGAGGCTGGAGCCTCTGGCGGATGCCGTTACAGAAGAGTTGCGGGCAAAAATCGCTTTTACAAATCGTGACAGCTCACTGCCGTTATTGGGGGAACTGGCGGAGGTGGTCGTGAATCTTCCGGAAAGTGCAACGGGTCCCGTAGTTCCCAATGCAGCCCTGCAGCGGCATGATGGCGCAACCGGTGTGTGGATTCTGGATGCCGATAATACCCTTCGTTTTGTGGCGATCCGTACGGGGGCCAAGGCGTTGGACGGAACGGTTCAGGTTTTGGATGGCTTGGTGGGTGGTGAACGCGTGGTCACCCACAGTCGCGCGCCTTTGCATCCGGGAAGCCGGATCAAGCTGGTCGATCAGATTTCCGGGGGGCGGCGATGATCAGCCTGGCCGGCAGGGATATTCAGCATTCCTGGGGAAAGTTTGTTTTTACCGGGATCGGTCTCGGGCTGTTAATCGGCGTGACGCTTTCCATGGCGGGAATCTACCGGGGAATGGTGGATGATGCCAAAGCACTGCTCGATAACAGCGGGGCGGATATGTGGGTGGTGCAGCAGAGTACTCTGGGTCCTTATGCTGAACCGTCGAGCCTTAAAGATGATCTCTATCGCAGTATACTGACCGTGCCCGGTGTAGAGCGGGCTGCAAACGTAACCTACCTGACCATGCAGGTGCGCCATGGTGATCGTGATGTGCGGGCAATGGTTGCGGGTATTGTTCCGGATGGTATCGGCAGTCCCGGCTGGCCGATGACACTGATTGCCGGCCGTCAAATTACGCGTAGCCATTATGAGGCGGTGGCGGATGCCGCATCTGGTTTCAAAATTGGTGACCAGATCAAAATTCGGCGCAACCGCTACACGGTGGTCGGGTTGACTCGCCGCATGGTCTCTTCCAATGGCGATCCCATGATTTTTATTCCGCTCAAGGATGCCCAGGAGGCGCAGTTCCTGAAGGATAACGACGAAATTATCCGACAGCGCCAGCGCACGGCCTCGAATCCGGCGCTGAATCCCCCCGGAATGCCTGCTGTGCTTCAGGCGGTCATCGATTCGCAAAGCACGTCCCCCTATGTCAATGCCGTGCTCGTTCGGATTAAACCCGGATCCCGTCCGGATGAGATTGCCGATACCATCCGGCGCTGGCGCCGTTTACAGGTCTATACCCGCCCCCAGATGGAAGGCATTCTGGTTGGCAAACTGATTGCCACGTCGGCGCGGCAGATCGCCATGTTCCTGGTGATTCTGGCGGTGGTCAGCGCAGCGATTGTGGCTTTTATCATCTACACGCTTACGCTGGGCAAGATCCGGGAAATTGCGGTACTCAAACTCATCGGCACGCGTAACCGCACCATTGCGGGCATGATCCTGCAACAGGCGATCGGTCTGGGGCTCATTGGGTTTGCCGTCGGCCGTATTGCTGCCGGTTTCTGGGCTCCCGTTTTCCCGAAGTATGTGCTGCTTATTCCGGGCGATTCCGTACGCGGATTCTTTGCCGTTGTAATCATCTGCTCCCTGGCCAGCATTCTGGCCATTCGGGCGGCACTCAAGGTGGATCCCGCAGAAGCGATAGGAGGATAAATGAATCTACATGGCATACACTTGGAAGGATTACGCAAGCGCTACGGTGAGGGGGATACGGCTGTCGATGCCCTGAAAGGAGTCGATATGGAGGTTTCTCCTGGGGAGGTTGTCGGCTTAATCGGCCCTTCCGGTTCCGGCAAGTCGACCTTGCTTAAATGCCTGGGAGCTGTCATTGAACCAACCGGGGGCCGTATGCGCCTGGGCAGTGAGATCATTTATGACGACCGCTGGCATATTCGTGACCTGCGGGCTTTGCGACGCGATCAGATCGGGTTTGTTTTTCAGGCTCCGTACCTCATTCCGTTTCTCAATGTGATCGATAATGTCGCGTTGCTGCCGATGTTGGCCGGTCGCAAAAATACGGCGGCTCGCGACCGGGCCATGGAGCTGCTGGAGGCCCTTGATGTGGCGCACCGGGCCAACGCCTGGCCATCGCAACTCTCTGGAGGGGAACAGCAGCGGGTGGCGATTGCCCGTGCCTTGGTCAGCCATCCGCCGGTGATCCTTGCGGATGAACCAACCGCTCCATTGGACAGCGAGCGCGCTATGGGCGTTATCCGGATTCTCAATCAAATGGCGGAGCAATATGAAACCGCGGTTATTGTGGTTACTCACGACGAAAAAATTATCCCGACCTTCAAGCGCATCTACCACATTCGAGACGGACGCACCCATGAAGAGCAGGGAGAGGGAAGGCTGATCGCATGAATGCATGGATAAATACAATTCTACGTTGGTCTGCAACGGGCATATTGATTTCGCTGACAGGATGTTCGACGCTGCCACCCTATGAACGACCGGTTGACCCTGACGGCGATTTGTCGCGTGCTGCACTGCAAACTCCGTCCGTTCCGGTCCATTTAGGCAGTGCACAGACCGTCGTTCCAGGGGCTGTGCCGGATGCATGGTGGGAATCCTTCCAATCCCCTAAGTTGAATGATTTAGTGGATAAGGTATTGGAGGCTAACCCAACACTCGATGCGGCCCGCGCCGCACTGGATGAATCGGAATACCTCTACAAGGCGCAGGCTGGTTTTTTCCGTGATCCTCAGATTGCTGTGGGGACTGGGGCGAGTCGGCAACGGGTCAACAACGCCTTTTCCGGGGTGGTTGGAGAGCCGCGCACGTTCAACCTGTATAACGCGTCCGTAGGTTTGCTCTATGACCCGGATCTGTCCGGGGTAAATCGCAAAAGGTTGGCAGCCCTCGCGGCGCAGACCGATCACGCACGCTTTCAGCTTGCCGGCATCCAACTGGATCTCATTACGCGGGCCGTCCAGACTGCATTTCTACAAGCGCAATATGCCCGGCAGGTTGAAATTTTCGAGCATGTTGTCGATCTTAATGAAGAGTCGCTTAAATTGGTCCGAAAACAAAAGGACTTAGGGATTGTCGGAGCCGCAGAAGTCATCGCTGCGCAGAATCGTCTTGAGCAGAGTCGCTTGCGTATTCCCGCGCTCAGACAGCATCTGAGCCAGGCAACACATGAACTGGCCGTGCTGTGTGGAGAATCTCCAAATTCCGAGCAGCCGGCCTTTGCACTGGAAGACTTTTCCCTGCCCGAAAACCTGCCTCTTCAGGTTCCGTCCGACCTCGTTCGTACCCGCCCGGATATCCAGGCTGCTGAAGCGCTGTTGCGGGCGTCACACGCTGAGTATGGTGCTGCGGTGGCAAACCAATATCCGCAACTGGTCCTCTCTGCCGATATTGGAGCCCAGGCGATCTCTTCAGGGAATCTGTTTGATAGCGGTTCTCTGGTCTGGGGGTTGGCCGGACAGATCAGCAAGCCGCTGTTTAGTCGCGGCCTGAAGGCGCAGGCTGAGGCCGCTCGTTCCTCATTTGAATCTTCCGGAGCACTTTATCAGCAGACGGTTCTGCAGGGCCTTCAGCAGGTGGTCGATGCGTTGCAGTCGCTTGGCTACAGTACACAGGAGCTGAGAGCGGTTGCCGCAGCCCTGCAGAATGAACAGGATAACCTCGCGCTGGTCGAATGCCGGCTATCCGCCGGGCAGGCTGATCGGCTTGCGCTGATTACATCCCGGCAAAACGTCTATGGTGCGGAGTTTGCCCTCTCCACCGCACAGGCTAAACGACTGGTTGTAACTGCCGCCTACTATCAGGCCCTTGGCGGGGCTCCGTTGGAAGCGGTCGTGGTTGCGAGTGTAGAAAAGAGTGAATAGGCAGATACGAAACCCCAAGAACAGGAGACTATGAATCATGAATATTATCGATGCACAAACCGCACCAACCATCCAGAACCCGCATGGGGTAAAGGTAAGCAAATTATACGATACGGAGCATGCGCAGACCATGCATATTACGCTCGAGCCCGGCGAAGCGCTCAAGAAGCATATTACACCGGTTGATGTGTTCTTTTACGTTCTGGAAGGCACGGGCGTGGTTGAAGTCGGTGACGAGAAGCAGGAAGTCAAAGCGGACATGCTGATCGACAGTCCCGCCCGCATTCCCCATTGCTGGTATAATGAAGGCGAAGAAACGCTGCGCGTGTTGGTTGTCAAGGTTCCGCGCCCTGCTCAGCAGACCCGGGTTTTATGATGATATCATCTGAATAGCACTTGTATGAAAAAGTCCGAAGGGTACAGTGCCCAATGGGCAGCAGGTCATGAAAGGAGTAGATAGTGAAAGCAAAAGTAGATGAAAGCCTATGCATCGGTTGTGGTTTATGTGAGCAGCTCTGCCCCGCGGTTTTCGCCATGGAAGATGACGTGGCCAGGGTTCAGGCGGATCCCGTGCCGGAGGGGCAGGAAGACCGTTGTCGCGAAGCGGCTGATGCCTGTCCGGTAGAGGCCATTTCAATCGAAGAATAAAACCGGTCTTGCAGGAAAGTATCCCGTTTGATTTGGAGAGACGTGTAAAAATCAGGAGCCTTGATCCTGATCAATTTATTCTCCATGCAGACGGGCATACTGTGGACATCATTTGAAACAAAAACTAACCAAGGAGAGTTATCATGAATATGTTCTGCTATCAGTGCGAACAAACCAGCCAGTGCACCGGATGCACCTCGTTCGGGGTCTGCGGTAAAGATCCCGAAACTGCCGCGCTGCAGGATCTGCTCATGCAGGTCTGCAAAAAGATTTCCGAAAAGGCCCATGCAAAACGTCAGGCCGGCGAAACCACCCGAGATGCCGACCTCTTTGTGACTGAAGGGCTCTTTACTACCGTTACCAACGTCAACTTTGATGCCAACGACATTGCAGGTATCGTTTCACGCGGTGTGGCGATTCTGAAAGAACTTGGCGGTGAATGGGAACTGCCCGACGATCTTGACGGCATGATTTCCCAGGGCGAACAGGTCGGCATCGAAAGCCGCATGACCACCCTCGGAGAAGATATCACCGGCCTGCAGGAACTGATTCTCTACGGGCTGAAGGGCACCGCTGCCTATGCCGACCACGCCTATGTTCTTGGCAAGGAGGATGATTCCGTCTTTGCCTTCTTCCACGAAGCCATGGCCTTCCTGCTCAACCCGGCGCCGACCGTTGACGAGCTGGTGGCTCTCGCGCTGAAAACCGGCGAAGTCAACCTGACCGTCATGGGGCTGCTGGATGCCGCCAATACCGGCACCTATGGCCACCCGGTTCCGACCCCGGTCAACATCAACCCGGTTAAGGGCAAGGCGATTCTCGTTTCCGGCCATGACCTGAAGGACCTTGAGATCCTCCTCAAACAGACCGAAGGCAAGGGCATCAACATTTACACCCATGGCGAAATGCTGCCATGTCACGGCTATCCGGAACTCAAGAAATATCCGCACCTCGTCGGTAACTATGGCGGCGCCTGGCAGGATCAGCGCAAAGAGTTTGAAGCCTTCCCCGGCGCGATCCTGATGACGACCAACTGCATCCAGAAGCCGAAGGAAAACTACAAGGCCCGCATCTTTACCTCCGGTCTCGTGCAGTGGCCCGGCGTACAGCATATCGGTGACGACAAGGACTTCTCTCCGGTTATCAATGCAGCACTCGAAGCCGAAGGCTTTGCGGAAACCGAGCCGGAAAAGACGATTCTCACCGGCTTCGGCCATAATGCCGTTCTCGGTGTCGCTCCGCAGGTGATTGATGCCGTTAAGAGCGGTGCGCTCAAGCACTTCTTCCTGATCGGTGGTTGCGACGGTGCCAAGCCGGGTCGTAACTACTACACCGATTTCGCTGAAGCGGTTCCGGATGATTGCGCGATCCTGACGCTGGCCTGCGGTAAGTTCCGCTTCAACAAACTGGAGTTCGGCGACATTGGCGGTATTCCGCGCCTGCTTGATATCGGACAGTGCAACGATGCCTATTCCGCTATTCAGATTGCCGTGGCGCTCGCCGGTGCGTTTGAATGCGGTGTCAACGACCTGCCGCTCTCGATGATCCTCTCCTGGTATGAGCAGAAAGCGGTCTGCATTCTGCTGACCCTGTTGCACCTTGGTATCAAGGACATCAAGGTTGGGCCGTCGCTGCCGGCGTTCATTACTCCGACCGTGCTCAACGTGCTGGTGGAAAACTTTAACATTGCACCGGTCACGACGGTCGAGGCCGACCTTAAAGAGTGCCTTGGCGCATAGCCAATGCCCGGCTCCGATGATTGGGTCCGGTGATTCGGACCCAGTCTTTAGAATCCAGAACCCCTCCATCGCGAGGGGTTTTTTGTGGTCTGATTATGTACGGTAAACCTGCTTTCCTAACCTTTGAATGCCGATTCGCTGGATTCCTTGATTCAGGTCAAGGCGAAGCGCTGAAGGGATCGGGTAGCGTCAGCATCAATGAAGACGACAAAGAAAAAACGAAGTGGAAGATTCGTTCGGAGTATGCACCGCATCCTCGGACTCGCAACTGGTGTTTGATAACTCGCTTTCCACGCCGACCAGTGGGCTCTTTAAAGCGTATTGCCCTTGGGATGGTGTCTATGATTTCTTCCTTTTCGACGAGGATGAGGAAGCCATTCATTTGTCCAATGGCCAGGCTGGTTTTTATCCAACCGAAAACATCTATATCTCCGGTGGTACCGTCGGATACAATGGGGGTGGTCGCATCGATTTTGCCGAATTTTCGCTCAAGGGAGACGGGTGGGGGATTGATTCCGTCGGCCCGTACGACAATTGCATTATCTCCCGGGGCTTTGCCGACAACCGTTATGTCATGCAGTCCACCGGTATCTCCACCAATTACACCGTTCAGGCCGGCGACGTTCTCCAGATTCATAACGGAGTCATCACCGCCATCAATCCATAGAGAATCACGCGATGGACAACACCAATTTGCCCGATGGTTTAAAGCAACGATTTGATCGCATAGACGAGAGGCTTGAGGACATCCACGCCCACGCTGTCAAAACAAACGGCCGTGTCACCAAACTTGAAAAGACATCCCTCGTTTTAGTGACATCGTTTGTGGTCACGGTGGCAACCCGCCCCGATGGTCTGCTCACAATTATCAAAATGATCAGCACCTGGGTAAAGTGATGACTATTGGCTATATACCCACATGGGGTATGCGCGCTTTTCTTGTGCCTGTTTCTTATTCGTCAAGGCTCTGGGGGTCGATCCTGTTTGTACTGCATTGGTCCAACAGCTCATTCACGTTGTCCAGAACTTGTCTGACGTTGTTTGAAGGTCTGCTTAAAGCGCATCGGCGCATATAGTCGCCTTTGCAGAAAGATTCAATTGCTGCATCAATCTCCTGAAGTGGGTCCGTGAGGCTCGATCTTAAACGACGCTGAAACATCATACCGACCAGGAAAATCGTGGTCGCCATAAAGACGATCCCCCATGCTCCGGCATAACCGAGTTGCTGTGCCCGCTGGTCCGCTTTCCGCATGGCGTTTCGGTTTATAGTGCCCAATTCCAGAATAGCATCTATGGTGCGCCTTCTTTCATTTGTGTTTCCAGCAAAGGCGGATTCATATGACGCTGATATTTTCCGTAGGATCATGGGTTCTTCAACTTCGGTCACATTATTTTGCGCACGCTCCAACGCTTGCCGAAAGCGTTCAGCAGGAGTAGAGGCACTGCCGTCCTGTACTGCATCCATAGCCAATGCAGCAAGCATGTCCTGACATGCTTGAAGGGAGACCTCGTTACGGACAATGATTACATCGATAGCCGGGGCCATGCGCACAAACACCCAGATGGAACCAAACGCCATCATAAGGTTAAGCGAAATGAGCAGCCATGCTCCCACTTTAATGGATTGTGCCAGCTTCATGCCTAAGCCCTCTTGGTCAGTTTGGAGATTGCGGCTTCATTCGACACAATAATGAGATTGTCGTCTGCCTGCAACGCTTCGGCAGGGAATGGTTTTACGATTTTAGGCGGCGTTCCCCGGCGGATTCCCACGACCATGATGCCGAACTTTTTGGGCAACGCTAAATCAATAAGTGTTTTGCCAACCATGTCGGGCAGAATTCGGATTTCGGTGAGCAGCAGGTCTTCTCCGAGACTGGTATCAACCACTACGTCCCGATACAGCAGTCGATTGGCAAAGCGTCGTCCGAATTCCTGTTCAGGATTGATCACCTGATGGGCCCCGACCAACTGCAATATCCGTTGATGCATCTTGTCATTGGCGCGGGCTACTACTAGCGGAGTTCCCATTTGACGTAGCAAGGCAGTGCACATAATCGAGGCTTCCTTGGAGTCCTCTCCAATTGCACAGATGGCAGCATCTCTGCGGCGGGGCTCCAGCCTCGCCAGCTCTGCTTCGTCAGTAGCATCGATGGCCACAGCCTCCGCCACAAAACTCGCAGCCTCTTCAACAAGGTTGCGCCGTCGGTCTACGGCGAGCACTTCCACGCCTTTTTCCGCGAGTGTACGGGCAAGCGTCATTCCGAATTGGCCTAGTCCGATTATCAAGATTTGTTGAGACATAAACGCGTCCTTTCCTTACGTGATTGATATCGTGGTTTCCGGATGCCTAGTATCCGAAACCGGTTGTTCGCTGCTCAACAGCATGAACAGGGTCACCGGGCCTATGCGTCCGATGAAC
>JAFGVP010000153.1 GCA_016937945.1 Pontiellaceae bacterium
ATGCCGCCATTCGTTTTCATTTCAATCCGGCCCCGCATTTTCCGTGTTCAAACTGCGGACACTGGCTGCATTGATCCGAGCACGTGACCTTGTCGTCGCGGGAAAGGAGTACAGCTCCCATACCGACCAATCCGGCCAGCGCGCCCCAACGGCCAACCTCTTTCATGAATTTTAAACGGGTTATCTTTTTCATGGTTTCACCTCAAATCTGCGTACTTCATTCCGGACGGCATCCAGCACGAGAATGCGGCCCTGCGGATCCACGGCCAGATCAAGACCGGAGGGATCGTCCCCGAACAGATCAGGAGCAGCAACCACACAGCGGAACGAGCCGTCCGGATTATGCACTTTCACCCGTTGCAACCCCTTTTCCGCCGTCACAAACGAGCCATCGCGAAGAAGCGTAAAATGAGCCGGATTACAGCATCCGCAGAAACCCTCCAGCGTCATGGAACTGTTTTCCCAGCGCGCCAGCAGAACGCCCTTTGCGGAATAGTGCTCGAACGCATGGTATCCGGGATTCACCGCCCAAAGGCTTCCGTCCGACTCCAGATCAATATCAAAAAACGGGCTGGGCACATAAAATCCGCGATTTCCCGGCCCGTCTTCCCGGCCGATTTCAAAGGCCTCGCCGCCGTCCCGGGGGAAGCGCCAGATCCTGCGGCTTCCGGCATCGGCGGCAAAGACATACTCCTCGCTCACCGCCAGCGAGGTGATATAGGACCGATCGGACGGCACATTCAGGGAGGCATAATCACCATCGGGAGAAATGGTCTTCAGCTTTCCCTCCAGCCCAATATAAATCATCCCGTCAGAGCCTACTGCCAGCGCAGTGGGTGTTCCATCAATACCGATTCGGCGATTATCCGGGTAAATAATAATTCTATCTTTCCCGGCCACATAAAGTTTCCCCTCATCATCCACCGCCAGCGCAGAGAGCTCGTCCAGCTCAATAGGAATCGGCTCCACCTCCCGGTACCCGATCGCGGATTCATCAACCTGCCGATAGCTATCCAGCGAGTAGCTGAAGTTTTTCCCGGGGTCGCGCCGGCGACTGTTTCCGAGATAAATTCCGAGACCGAGCACCATCGCCATGATGATCAGGAACCATGTCCAGTTCTGTGTCCGTTTCTTCATTGCGAAGCTCCTATATCAATGCAGACCATCCGGGTTGAATCCCGCAGCAGCATCCGGTTTCCGACCACCGCAATGGGGCCCCACGCATCATGACCATCCAGAACCCGGAACCGCGCCAGCGGTTCATATCCGCCGCGGCTGTACGCCAGCATGCTCAGAGTCCCGTCATCATCGAGAATATAAAAACGGTCGTTCGCCAGAATATACGGTCCCAAACCGAAGCGGGTTTCCTTGCCGCTGGACCAGACCAGCTCTCCGCTGTCCGGATCGTAGCAGACGAACTGCTGCTTCAGGGCACCGGCATCCTTGGGCATGATTCCGAACAGGAGTCCGTCGCGATAAATCGGGGTTTGCTGTTCACTCGCCAGCCACTCTTTGGGACCGTTCCGGGACAGCTCCGTCGCCGTAAATTCATCGTCCTTCCGGTCGATGCGGAACATCAGGCTGCCGGCCCCATAACCGGCGGTGATAAAGATGCGGTTATCGTCAAGCAGCACCGGAGACGGCGCAACCACCGAGGCGTTCCATGGAATCTCCCACAGCCGACGCCCCTCTTTGGATACACCGGTAATTCCGCCGACCGCCACATAGACATACATTTCCTCCCCGTGGATCGTCATCGGCATGATGGAGGAATGCGACATGCTCCAGCCGTTTGGATTCGGCACGGTCCATTTCACCGACCCATCGGCACAATCCACCGCCATCATCAGCACATCCGGCCCGCCGGGTGCAATAATCGCCCGTCCGCCATCGATCAGCGGGCACTGTCCGGTAAACCAGAGCGGCTCCGTGGTTCCATATTCCTTCTGGAGATCAATCCCCCAGAGAAACCGGCCGGTTCCGGTATCCACGCAGGAAACGTGACAGCGCGGCCCCATGGTGACGGTCCACTGTTCCGTTACCGCCGGAATCGTACGCGACAGGCCATGATTCCGTTTGGCCGGCAGCGGATAGGAGCGGCGCCAGATTTCCTTCCCGTCCTCGAGGGAAAAGCAGCGAAGCGCATCGGCGCGATTTTCTTCGTCATAATCCAGCAGGTAAACGCAGCCGTCAAATACCGCCGGCGCGGCATGCCCCTCGCCCAGCGCCACCGACCAGAGGATGCGCGGCCCGCTCTCCGGCCACTGATCGGCCAATGCCGTATCGGATTCGACCATGTTATCAAAGGACGCTCCCCGGAAACGCGGCCAGCGCCCCGGCAGCTCCGATGCCACGCCGTCGTAGGTCTGCAGCGAACCGGACAGATCAATATCGGGCGACGCCGTTACCGCCCGTTCCGCCGGTGTCGGTCCGCCATCCATGCCCGGCAGGCTCGGCATAACCACCAGATGCGGTGCCGGCACCATCCACCGGAAAAGCAGCGTGCCGCCGATTCCGGCCGACAGCAGGATGACCGGAAGCATAACGAACAGGATGGAGGAACGGGATTTCATGAATGCCTGAATGATTATCTGAGATCAACGCACTTGAGCGTGGTCCAGTCGCGAACCAGCAGCTTTCCGTCCGACAATGCCAGCGGCGCCCACGCCATATCGTTTTCCTTGACCATCGGCGCCGACGCCAGCTCCTTGTAGCCGGAGACATCGGCCCGCAGCAGATGCAGCATACCGGTCTTGGCATCGAGAATCACAATCTTGCCGTCCACCAGCAAAAAGCCGCCGCGTTCAAATGTCGGTCCGTTTTCGGCATCCTTGCTGCGCCAATCGACGATTCCATCCATCGACACGCAGATCAGCCCGTCGTTTTTCCGGTTTCCGTTGTTGGCCACGAGCAGATGACCGTCGAGATAAACGGGTTGATGAATCTGCGGGCTGACATCGTCAATCTTGAACAGCTCTTCCGCTTCATATCCCGTTTCTGTTTTCTTAATGCGGATCATGGCGGATCCGGCATCGTAGCCCCCGGTAATAAAGAGCCGCTCATCCGGCAGCCGCGTCGGGAACGGCACGGCATTACGGCACTGCCAGCCGCTGTAATGCCACAAAACCGAACCGTCTGATGGAGATAATCCGAAGACTCCGCTCTTCGGCGGCGCGGCGGGCGTTTCTTCGGGCGTCTCATTGCGCCGGCGCCGGCCGCCGGCTTCTGAACCGATCGCAACGATCATGTCCGTTCCACACAGCGAATACATCACCGGCGATGAAAATGTGTAGCCGCCGATCGACTCCGACTTCCATGCAGGTGAACCGTCTTTGCAATGGTAAGCCGCTACGCCGGTTCTGTCGGAAGTGATTGCGACAATCACGAGATCGCCATACAGCAGCGGCGACTGCGACAGCCCCCATCGATTCAGTTCCATTTCAAATTCGCTGAGCAGATTATGTTTCCAGATCACCGATTTGGTTGCCAGATCAACGCAGACCAGCGAACCCCAGCCGGTCACGAAATAGGCGGCATTATCGGTCACGGCCGGCGTACCACGCGTACCGGCAAACTGCTTGTGCGACATCGTGCCCGGATCTTCCACGCCCACGTTCCAGAGTTCCGTCCCTTTTTCCAGATCCATGCAGCGAAGCAGGCTCACCTCTTCGCTGCGATCCACAAAGTAGACCTTTCCGGCGCGAATCGCCGGGGACGAGTAACCGTCATTCACCGACATTTCCCACAGAACTTTCGGCCCCGACTCCGGCCACGAATCCGCCAGTCCGGTTTCCGTGGAAATGTTATCCCGCGCCGGTCCGCAGAACTGCGGCCAGTCGGCAGCCGATGCCGACAAAACCATCGCCGCACCGATCATTGATGCAATCCCGTGTTTCCCCATGACCCACTCCTTGTCTTGTATTATTCCGGACTTCGCTCCCCTGCGACGTCCTTCCCCTGTTTATCTCCACAGCGCTTCAGCGCCTCGGTTATGAATATCAGGGGATACAGCTTTTCTGAATACCATAGACTCGCAAAATACAGGCCGATCGGACTAGCAGAAAACTGCGTTCCCTGAACGGTCAAATCCCGTATTTTATCAACCCCATTCCCCGTCATTCCCACCAATAGAGCCAGATCCTCCAGCCCGCAATATTCCGGATGCTCCGCCGTTTTCGCCAGCCAGGTTCGGCCCTGGGAACGCATCCATTCCAGCCGTAGAAAATCCTGTTTGTCCAACGTTTCCAGCGCCTCCATGACGCGCACGGTTCCGTACACCGGATTTTCTTTCTTTGGATGTAGCTGGCTTCCGAACCAGAGCGGAATCCATGATCCGTCCGGACGCTGGTTTCTCAACAGGTAATCCAGACCGATCTGCATGGCATTATACATGGCGGCATCAAAATCTTCACCCAAATACCTGCGCCATAACGCAAATGCGCGAATCATGTGGGCCGTCAAATCGGGACAACTGCGATCGAACGGCAGCTTGCCCCACCCCTTGCAGAACGTCGGAATCCCGCCGTCGCGATTCTGCAGATCAATCAGCCACTCCACGCCGGAACGAACCGCCGGAAGAATCCGGGAAGTGACATCGCTGTCATCCTGCGGCCACAGATGATACAGGGCAATCAGGGCGGCCGCGGTATCATCCGCATCGGGAACGCCGCCGGGCCGGTTCGTCCAGCTCCACCCGCCGGGAGCCGCATGGGTAAAGGGATGCTCCTCCGTCATCTGATTTTGCAGCAGGTGCTCACGAATCGCATTGGTCTGCTCGACCGAAAGATCGCCGTCAAGCGCACGTACACTCAGGGAGGTAAGCCAGGTTGAAAGATCCACATCGATCGGCCAGCTGCCATCGTCACGCACGGTGTTTTCAAGAAAGGAGAGACACTTCTGCGTGACCGGATGATCGCGATATCCGGCGCCGATCAGGCTCATGGCCACGAAACCGGTCAGCGGGGCCGCCTCCAGAAATCCACCGCTTTCCGGCTGAATGGACCTGAGAATATCAAGTACCCTGCCGATCGCGCGTCGGCGCCAGAAGGCCCCGCGTACCGGCCGCTTCTCGTGCCGGACCAACCCCATGGAAATCAGGGCGGGCAGCGCATAGCTGACAACCGGCAGGCGCACCAGGCGGTAGAATCGATGCGGAAGCACGGCCAGTTCAAACGGGAGCTGCGGGATCACCGACCAGTCCGCACCCAGCTTTCCGGCCAGCATGCACAGGGTTAGGATCGGAATCGAAAAGGTCCGGTCCTCGCCATAAAAACCGAGGATGGCATCGCGCACCTTTTCGGGCGGACCGATCTCTTCACCCAGCACACTGCGGCACAGCAGGGTCGCGGTAAAGTTGCTCGGACTTTCCGGACTGTCGCCCCAGCCGCTGTCCGCATTTCGGTGCGTCCGTATCCACTGAAGACCGCGTTCGGCAAGCGCCGTTCGTCCGCCCAGAGCGAGGGCAAACGAGGCTACCGCCGTGGCCAGCGCGGAACTGGAGAGTTTCCCTTCCCAGAATCCCCGGTCATTGAGCTCGGCCAGCAGCCGATTGCGGCAGTTGTCGAGCAGGTCCGTCATTTCATCAGGCATCCAATGCTGAGCAGAGCATAAAAGGTGTATTCCACGTCTTCAAAAGCGTCGCCCGGATAGCCGGCAAAGCCGCCGGAATCGCGCCACTGCGATTCAATAAAATCAAAGCAGGCCGCACGAATACCGGAAAGATCGATATTCAGATTGCGAAGAGCCATCAGCGCCGTCGCCGTCGAGAGCAGATCGGCATGCGGTACATTGTTCGATGCGGCAAACCCGCCCTGCGGACAGAAGCGTTTCATCAGGATCGCTTCCGCCACAGGATCCGGACGATCATTGATCATTACGGATGCCGCCAGATTCGGCGTGGTCTGCGAATCGGAAATCAGCAGGTTTGCCTCCGGCTCATCATTGTGAAGAATCAGTTGCGATGCCGATACCTTGAAGAATAGATCATACGGCGTTTCCGCGGCCTTGGATTCCAGCATACCGGCAAAGCGGCGTCGCATTCCTGCAGTACAGGGAAAGATCAGGCGCAGGCGCAGCAGGCAGAAAAAATGGGCGGCATCCAGCGACGATCCGTCCCCGAAGGTCCGCAGATAACGATACAGGCGGAACCATGGAATCCGGCCGCGCAGGGCCACCATACTGAGCGTAGCAAAAAAGGTGTAATATAGATCGCTTTTGGAATCGCGTCCCCGAACCCCTCCATCGGGATTCCAGCAGCGGGAGATAAATCCGACCACATGACGCCGGGAAACCGCATCCAGATATTTTCGGGCTGCCGATGCTGCGCCCATGATCTGCCGGTCAATCATGCCCGACCTCCCGCCGGCGTGAGCATCTTCGAGGTCGTGCGGCGCAGCAGGCTTTTCAGCGGAGCACTGGCCAGCGGATTCAGGGCCCGGATGGCCTCGTTTTTATAATGCTCCAGCAACTGGGCCGCTTTTTCCTCCACCATCATTTCCCGGAAGACATGATCCAGATTCGGCGAGTCTGGCGCATACCACTCCAAAGGACGCTGATCATTGGCCAGCGCGAGCAGGATCGACGCCCGCAGATCATGCTCTTCGCCGCTGCGGTATTCCTCCAGATCGTCGTGAATCTGATAGGCAATCCCGAGCGATTCGCTGAAACGGCGCAGGGCGGCATCCAGCCGATCATCCCCGCCGGCGGCCAGTGCCCCCAGCCGTAACGCGGCACCGAATGCCGGCGCGGTTTTGCGCCGGAATATTTCGATAAGCTGCGCCGCGGTGAACGGCGGCGTATCCACCAGTCCTCGCAGCTCCTCGCCCTGACCGACGCACAGCATCCGATGGTTTTCCACCGCAATCCGCATCAGGTCCGCCGTCCGGGAAGGCACCGAAGCAATCAGCCGGTATCCTTCGCCTACCAGAAAATCGCCGGCATTCAATGCAACGGGAATTCCATATTGGCAGTGCAGGGTCGGCGCGTTGTACCGCACCTCGTCATCATCCTCGATATCGTCATGAATCAGGGATGCCTTGTGAAAACATTCAACGGCCAATGCCAGGCGGCGCACTTTCTCGGGGAAGATTCCATCTGCACCGGAAAGGGCGTCGTATGTGCAGGCCAGCAGATACGGCCGCCAGCGCTTCCCCTCCCCGCAGACCCATTCATAGGCAATCTGCTCGGTACGGGTATCCATCGAGTCGATCTCGATCGCAGAGAACCAGCCCTCAACCATTTCCCGGATCCGGGCGGTATCCACCTGATTTACCCAGGACGCGTCGGAGCGCAACCGGATCGCATTACGCACATGCTCAACATCGGTGGTGGTGTCAATACACCCGCCGGCATTCAGCGGAATCGCCAGTCCGGGAATCGCGCCGTCCGCCATATGCGGAAATGATTTTTCCAGCGCATTGAGACAGCTGACACCGATCACGGCATCGACTTTTCCTCCGTCGAGCAGGCGGGTCACCACGGTGGATCCTTCGGCGACGAGCACGACATAACCGAGATCCTCCGCCAGCGACTGGAGCTCGCCGATATTGCAGCGGCCGCACTCTTCGCACAACAGGCCGAATTCATCCATTTCGGCGGGACAGTTTTTAAAATCGCGCAGACACTGAGGGAGCAGGAGAAGACGGCGCTCATAGGGAATGGATGCAACCGTTTCGCGCCAGACGGCGTTGTTCAGCAGGACCATGACATAGTCCACGGAAACAGAGGACGGCGCCAGCTCCAGTGCATGATCGCGCAGTTCCTCCATCGAGAGCGGCGGTACAAGCCCCTGCTGATCAGCATAGGTCTCTACCCGGAGGCGCAGCGAATCGCGCTCCTGCAGCGTTGAAGGAATTCCGTGTACACCGGTCTTTTCCATTTTCATCCGTAGGCTCCAAATCCGAAAAACCAGTTTTTCTTGGCGAAACGGTAGGCCCAGCTGCGTTCCGGAATCTCCTTGCCCGGCTGATGATGACTCCCGCAGGCGCACATGTCGTCCAGCTCGTTCAAAAAGGTTCCCCGGCCGGAGCTGTCGACCGCATCTTCTTTCCGGATAAAATCCGCAAGCAGATCCGGATGCTCCATGATGATGCAGCCGCGCGTGGTATCGCAGCTCATCTGCCTGAATCGGGCAAGGAATTCCGACCGGTTGAACAGATCATACAACCCGGTCCCATCCCCGATGTTTTCTTTCGCAAACTGAAGCGGCGGACAGGGTTCAACCCAACCGTCCGGAGTGATATGATTGGCCATGCCGACCGCCGCCGGACACAGCGCCCGGCCTTGATCATCCCAATAGGCGTCCACCACCATCAGCGGCGCGGTTTTACGGATATCGACGATGAAACGGCGCAATGCCACAATCTGCTCCGCATCCAGAGCCAGTTCCGGCGTCGGATTCGGCCCGACCGGGCGGTAGATATAATACCAGAGATAATGCGCACCAAGATCGGCAACGCGCCGGACAAATTGTTCCGTGGCCAGATCCTCGATATTGGTTCGGCAGATACTCGTCGCCACGCCCGTTACCAGCCGATGCTCGCGACAATGAGCCAGGCCGGCCAGCGTCTGGCCGAAAACATTTTCGCCGCCGCGCCGGACATCGCTGACCTCCTCGAGCCCCTCGATGCTGATCAACGGACTGATATTACCCAACCGGCGAATCTCCCGCGCTACGGAATCCGAGATCAGCGTGCCGTTGGTAAAGAGCAGGAAATAGCAGTCCGGATGCTTTTCAAACACCTCGAACAGCCCGTCATGCAACAACGGCTCTCCTCCGAGAATGCCGAAGAAATACGATCCATGCGCCTTGCACTCCCGAATCAGGTTATCCAGAGTCTGCGGCGAAATATGTTTCGGAGGATTGGACTGCGACACCCAGCATCCCTGACACGACAGGTTGCAGGCGTTGGTGATGGAGATAAACAGGAAGGCCGGAAAATATTCGCCGCGCTTCAGGCGGTGGTTAAAGCGCTGCACGGCACGCATGCCCTTATAGCCGAAGTTATAGGCAAACTTCCAGAGCAGCCGTTTATCCGGCTCGGTCATCAGGCGCCCAATCATGGAATCACTCATTGGTCGCCTCCCGAGCACTTGCGCCGTTCCTCCAGCGCCCGCTCAATTTTTTTACGGTTGAGCAGCGCTTTCCGCTTCTGCTTTCGCGCCCGCAGGGCGGCATAGACATCGTCGCCAAGAATCTCATCTACATTCACCCGGATATTGGCACGGACGGCGGCTTCATCGTCGATCTCCGCCCCGTTGATCGGCACCTCGACCGACTTTGGGAAAATGATGGCGGCTTCGGGACAGATGCGAGCACAGGCCGGACAGTTATTCTTGCACTGATCGGGATTCACAACGCGGATTCGGCCATCCGGCGCTTTTTCGTAGACCCCGAAAAGACAGAATTCAAGACACTGCCCGCAGCTGCTGCAGCGGTCATAATCAATGACCGGATACCATGCCGGCGGCTTGTCTTCCATCGTGCCCAAAGCGGCATGTCCGGCCCCGTCACATCGACAATCGATTACTTGCGTTGTATCCGGAAGCGGATGCCCCGCAAAACGAAACAGCGACTGCACCGCCCGGGGATGGCAGGCATGCACTTCTGAAAACGCGCCGCCAAGCATCGGATCACCATCGGCAACCGCGCGACACAGATCAGGAATCACCAGAACCGATTCGCCCCCGGCAATTCCATCGGTATCCACCAGCCCCCGCTCGGCGCAGCGACAAACAAGAATGGACTTATTTGCTGACATCAACGGCAACCAGCGTTCCCTTGTCATTCCGGCAGTACACGGTTCCGTCTGCAAGAACCGGCGAAGTCCAGCACAGCTGCTTCAGGCCGGTTTCGAACCGGGCAAGCTCGTCATATTTTTCCGGCGCCGCCTGCACCACATAGAGAGAACCCCGCTCATCCAGCACAATCAGTTTTCCATCGGCGGCAATCAGCGATCCGAACCCGATCTTCGTGCTCCATTTTTCGGATCCGTCTTCGGCGGAAATACAACGAAGGGATCCCTTATTCTTGGTCTGCCCATCGATACCGTAAATGTAGCCATCCAGATAGATACAGCTGCTGAACTGACTTTGGATCAGTTTGTTTTCCCAAACCTTTTTCAACGATCCCGACGCGAAGTCCAGCATGGCGCATCCATGCCCGTATCCCGATGTAATAAAGATCCGTTCCCCGATAACCATCGGGTCGGCACCGTTGACATCCCAGGAGGTTTTCCACTCGTAGGAATCCACCTTTTTGCCGGTACGAACATCGGCAAGCTCCAATCCGGCGGCGGTAAAGAAGAGTCCCACGGATTTTCCCTTGCGCTCCATGATCACCGGCGACGCATAGCTCTGGTCGCCTTTGCTGGCCCATGCCACCTTGCCGCTGTTTTTATCAAGTGCCGTTCCGTGATCCCCGATATTGACCAGCAGCAGATCTCCGGCAATTACGGCGGAGGAGGCAATGCCCCACTTGCTGTTGTTGCTGCCCGACTCCTTGAGCGCTTCCGTTTTCCAGACCAGCTTTCCGCTGTCGGCATTGAGACAGAAAACCTCACCGTCGCGGCTCACCATGTAAAGTCGTTCATCTTCGACAATCGGCGTGGCACGCGGTCCTTTAAAGCTTCCGGTTGAACAGGGATAGCTGTAGCGCCAAGCTTCCTTGCCGGAACCGGCATTCAGGCAGTAGACGATATCCAGACCATCCACATGGCCGGCGGAATAGACTTTTCCGTTTTTCACACTGACCGAGGAATAGCCATCTCCCAGCTCCACGGTCCATTTGACCGATGCCGCACGCATGCTCCATCCGGTCTCTGCTGAAATTCCGTTCTGCTCCGGTCCACGCCAGACCGGCCAATCGTCTGCCCGCACCTGATCTGCAACCAGACCGGCGAGCAATAATGCTGCCCAATGTTTCATTTTTAATTCTCCCCGTTTTAAGATCTGCGGCTCCGTTTTATTCCAGACCGCGAGATTGACTGACTTCAAATAACGGCTAAACACCCTGATTATTTCCGGATTCCTCCAAATACACGGCTTCACTATAATGCAAACCACCCGAATAGGCCAGACTCCTTAACGTCTCAATAAACACCCGTTATCGGTAATCCGTTCAACTTTCATTTTAATAAAGCGATATTCTGTGTACGATCGCCCTCATGAAACGTGATTTTCTCATTCAGGCGGATTTTGATCCGACCGGCGACCAGCCCGAAGCCATCCGGCAATTATGCGCCGGACTCGCCAAAGGGCGGAAGTTCCAGACCCTTGAAGGGGTCACCGGATCCGGCAAAACCTTTACGATTGCCAACACCATTGCCCGGCATGGCCGCCCCACTCTGGTGCTGTCCCACAACAAAACGCTTGCGGCCCAGCTCTACGCCGAGCTGAAAACCTTTTTCCCGAACAACGCGGTCGAATATTTTATCTCCTATTACGACTATTACCAGCCGGAGGCCTATATCCCGCAGACCGATACATTCATCGAAAAGGATTCCTCCATCAACGAGGAAATCGAACGGTTGCGCCTTGCGGCGACAGACGCCCTGCTCAATCGAGAGGATGTCATCATCGTGGCGTCGGTCTCCTGCATTTACGGCCTTGGATCGCCGGAGGATTACAAGGAGATGGTGGTAAGCGCCGATGTCGGTGAATCGGCCAATCGCGACGCCGTCCTGAAAAAGCTGGTCGATATCCAGTATGAACGCAACGACTATGAACCGGGACCGGGGCGTTTCCGCGTGCGCGGCGATACGCTCGATATCTTTCCGTCCTATGCCAAGGACTATGCCATCCGGCTCGAATTCTGGGGCGATGAGATTGATTCCATCCGCAAGATTGATCCCCTGACCGGCCACGCGCTCGACAGCTTTGAACACATCATGGTGTCTCCGGCAAAACACTTTGTCATGCCGCAGACCAAGATTGATGCGGCGCTCGTGGCGATCCGGCAGGAGATGGAAGAACAGATTCAGGTGTTCGAAAAGGAAAACCGGCTGATTGAAGCGCAGCGGATCAAGATGCGGACGGAATATGATCTGGAACTGCTCAAGGAGATCGGCTTCTGCGGTGGTATTGAAAACTATTCACGCCATCTGGCCGGCCGCTCCGCCGGAGACCGGCCGGAGTGCCTGCTGGACTATTTTCCCGGCGATTTCCTGACCATTATCGATGAATCCCACGTCACCCTGCCGCAGATCCGCGGCATGTATAACGGAGACCAGTCGCGCAAGCGCACATTGGTGGAGCATGGATTCCGCCTGCCGTCGGCTCTCGATAACCGCCCGATGAATTTTGAGGAATTCATAGCCGTCACCCACGAAATCATCTTCCTTTCCGCTACGCCGGGACCCTATGAAATCGAACATGGCGGGCAACCCGTCGAACAGATTATCCGTCCGACGGGCATCATTGATCCGCCGGTGGAGCTCCGTCCGCTGAAAAACCAGATCGACGACCTGATGGAAGAGATCCGGATCCGCGCCGAACGCGGGGAGCGCACGCTGGTAACCACACTGACCAAACGGACCGCCGAAGACCTGAGCGAATATCTGGAAAAAACCGGATTAAAGGTGCAGTACCTCCACTCCGACATTGATGCGCTTGAACGCGTGGATATTCTTCGCGAGCTTCGGAGCGGAAAAGTCGACTGTCTGATCGGCATCAACCTGCTGCGCGAAGGACTCGACCTGCCGGAGGTATCGCTGGTGGCAATTCTCGATGCCGACAAAGAGGGCTTCCTGCGTTCAGAAACCGCCCTGATTCAGACCGCCGGCCGTGCGGCCCGCCATATTGACGGATTGGTGATTATGTATGCCGACCACATGACCGATTCCATGCAGCGCATGCTCGACAAGTGCGATCTCCGCCGCGCCAAACAGGCCGCCTATAACCGGGAGCACGGCATCGTGCCGAAGGCGATCAAGAAACAGATTCAGGACAGCCTGAAAACGATCTATGAAAGCGCCGAGGAGACCGTCGAACTGGCCGTAGCTGAAACCGGAGCCGACTATGATGTCAACGAAGTGATCCGGCAGCTCGAAAAGGAAATGCTCGAAGCCGCCGAAGCGCTTGAATTCGAACGCGCCGCCGCCCTGCGCGACCAGATCAAAGAGTTGAAACGCTGAAATGCAGACGTTACCCTCGCGTAGCGCGCTTGAGCAGCTCGCGTTCGCGCGGCGTCAGAGCACCCATGCCTTCCTTGCCGATTTTATCGAGAATGCGGTCAATATCTTCGGGTGTCAGTCGATCCGGCTGATACGGATTCGATTTCCGGGAGGTCCGGCACGCCGGCCCCTTTTGTTTTAGTCCTGGAATATACTGCCGAATGCGCTGAACCACCTGTGGATTTTTCAGTGCCAGCGCATAGGACACACCGGCAATGGCACCGACCAGATGCGCGGCATTGGCAATACCGCCCGTATGCTGTTTGGTCACGGTCTCAAAAAGTTCCCAGAGAATCAGGCCGATCACAAGCACCCAGGCCCTTACCGGAAGAATAAACCAGAGCAAGAGCTGGGCCTGCGGATAGAGCGCCCCGAATGCGCCGAGAATGCCCATTACGGCGCCGGAAGCACCAACACATGATGTTCCCGGATCCGCCAGCAGAGACCAGCCAAGCCCGCCAAGAATCCCGCTCAGGTAATAGAGAATGAAGAAGCGATACGATCCCACCGTGCGTTCCACGGTCGGTCCGATAAAGAACAGCGACACCATATTCAACAGCAGATGGGATACGCTGCCGTGAATAAACATATAGGTAAACAGCTGTAGAAACTGCAAGTTCTCCCACCAATGCGCCCGCAGGGCAAAGATATTGGCAAGAGTGCGATATTGCGGGTCGGGATTGGTAAACGAATCCAGAATATAGACCGCAACATTCAGAATAAGCAGGAACTTCACCGACGGGGTTATCGCCGCTATGCCTCCGATATTCCTTGGGGACTGTTCAAACATAACTTCCTTTTTTAATGCGCGCTCCGATTCTTTTACAATTGCGGGGGCGCTGTCGAGCCTTCAGCCGCATCCGTACGCTCACATGAATTCGGTAAAGGAGACACAAATCGAAAGCAAAACGTTGAATCGATCCGGATAAATCACGGCATTCAGGCATTAAATGCTGAGCAGCTCCTGCACGTCTTCCCAGGTCAGCTTCTGCATGACCTGTTCATCGGTCGTCAGCGTGGCATCAATGATGTCCTTCTTGCGGGCCTGCATTTCGAGCACCTTTTCTTCAACGGTGCCCTTGGTGATCAGCTTGACGCTGTAAACCGTCCGTTTCTGGCCGATTCGGTGTGCGCGATCGGTAGCCTGATCTTCAACCGCCGGATTCCACCATGGGTCGAAATGGATCACCATATCGGCGCCGGTCAGGTTCAGTCCGGTACCGCCGGCCTTCAGGCTCATCAGGAAAACGGAAATACTGTGGTCCTTATTGAAGCGCCGGACCACGTCCTGTCGATCCTTGGTACTTCCATCAAGGTAGCAGTATTTCATCGAGCGCTGATCCATCTCCGCGCGCAGAATACCGAGCATCGAGGTAAACTGACTGAAGACCAGCACACGATGCTTGCTGTCGAGCGCCTCGTTGAGCAGTTCGAAAAAGAGTTCCATCTTGGCGGAAGGATGCTTGCTCTTCACGCCATCAAGCTTCAGCAGATCAATATGGTTACAGGTCTGGCGCAGACGAAGCAACGTCTTGAGAATTTCCATCCGGCTCTTGTTAAAGCCGTCCTTTTCAACCATGTTGGCAATCTTCTGCTTCGAATCCTCCAGCAGCTGCGTATACACCTTGTGCTGATCCTGCGTAAGCTTACAGGGCGCAATCTTTTCAATCTTCGGTGGCAGGTCCTTGGCCACCTGCTTTTTCAGGCGGCGTAGCAGGAATGGATGGAGCTTGCGGCGCAGGTTCAGCTGGGCGTGCTCGCCGTCGGCCCCGCCATTGATAATCGGCAGTTCATAGTGGTCGCGGAAATCCCTGTGGTGGCCCAGATAGCCCGGCATCAGGAAGTCCATGATCGACCAGAGATCCGTTACCCCGTTTTCGACCGGCGTGCCGGTGAGTACCAAACGATGATCCGCTTTGATCTTTTTGGACATGAGCGCATTCTGCGTGGCGCGGTTTTTGATGTGCTGTGCCTCGTCAAGCAGCGCAACGGCATAGGTGGTTTCCAGATGTTTGTCAATATCGCGCCGCATCAGGGCATACGAGGTAATCACCAGATCCGATTTGCCGATATTCTTCCATTTACGATGGCGATCGGTACCATGAAGCACGAGTACCTTGAGGTTCGGCGTAAAACGCGCCGCCTCTTCGCGCCAGTTTTCAACGAGGCTGGTGGGACAGATGATCAGACTCGGTTTTCCGCGATGATCTTCATTGATGCGTTCCAACTGCAGCCAGGCCAGCGTCTGAAGCGTTTTACCCAAGCCCATTTCGTCGGCAAGAATTCCGCAGAAGCCGCGGTTTTCCAGGAAGCGCAGCCAGTTAACCCCTTCATGCTGATACGAGCGCAGGGTCGCCTGCAGATCCTTGCTGAGCTCGACCGTTTCTACGGTTTCCTGCTCGTTCTGCTGGCGGGCATGCTCCAGCCAGCCCGGCGTAGCCTCCATGCCAATGCCGTCCAGCTGATCAATGGAGGACTGGACATAGCTGCTGTAAATCTTGCTGATGCGGTAGGAACCCGGCGTGCCGGACTCATCCATGGCGCACTCTTCAAAAACCTCGCGCGCCTGCATGATGGCGTCGCCGTCGAGCAGGATCGTACGGCCGTTTCGCTCGATAAAGGAATCCCCCTTCATCAGCGCGCGCTGAATATCCCGCTCCGAAATGCTGCCGGTGCCGACTTCATATTCGTAGCTGACGTCAAAATAGTTGCCGGATTCGTCCTCATTGATGCGCAAAACGGGCGAGACATAGTCGGTCTTTTCGGCAAACGGCTTCACGCGGCCCTGTAGCTCCACCTCATAGCCCATGCGCCGTAACTTCGGAACACCGCTGCCGAGAAAGTTCAGCACCTCGCGCGGGCCTACGATATTGCGAAGGGTATCGCCGGCACGGCCGACAAACCCGACGGTCGAGAGCTTTTCCACACCGGCCTTTTCATAGCCCATGTTACGGATACGGTAGCGCAACAGATCCTTCGGGTCGGGAATTGCAAAATTACCGCGCATATCGGCGCGGCCGGCCACCAGCTCGATCTCATCGGTGTATCGGGCATACAACGTGGCGGCAAGCGAGGCCGGACTGCCTTTAACCACCAGTCGAAAAAAAACCTTTGCCGGCTTCATGTGGAAGAGATCCGGTGTGATCCGCGTCTGAATCGCAAACCGTTTCTCGATCTGCGGCAGCTCCGTCATGATGAACGCCGGAACCGATTCGCGCGCAATCTTTACCTGGCCGCGATAAATGTCGTGCAGGTTGCCCGGCAGAATGTCCGACAGCGGCCAGAACTGGTTATCCAGAAAGACCCATCCGGCGGAAGGCGTGATGATGTAAAGCGAGAAGAGTTCACGCTGAGCGTTCGGCACCTCTGTGGAGACATTGAGCAACAGCTCACCGGTATCCCGATCCATGTCCATCAACAGCACGGATTCGAGCAGGCTGCCGTTTACGTTGAATCCATGCTCCTGCCCCGCCAGCAGCAGCTTACGGCCATGCATCACGCGAAGCACATTGGCAAAATCACCAAGGGAAAGTTTGAAATCGCTGGGAACCGGTCCGCTGAGAATATCCTCGAGGATGGAAAGCAGGATCTCCTCTTCGCGGGGAAACGAAAAGGGAACATCGGTAGAAACATCGGAAGCCGGCGTGCGACCTTGCTGATAAGCGACAGAGACATGCAGGGTGATTCCTTCACTCTGAATCTGCTCCTGCCAGTTTTCATCCAGTTCCAGCACCAGGTTTGCCTTGACGGCATCCTTGTCGCTCTTCTTGGCGCGTTTGATATATTTCTTATCGGCACCACGGGCAATCCGGTCGATCCGGCGCATATCCGCAAGCGCCTGTTCATCGCGAGACGGCTTTGAACTCTGGCGTAGGACTTCAAGTCCCATGGCCACCAGATGCGAGCAGATCAGCCCCCGCTCCTGATTGTCGCGGCACGGACAATGGTTTTCCACCAGCCCGTTTTTCAGGATTTCAAACTTACTGCGCATCCCGCGCGGCCCCAGACTCAGGGTCCCGACCACAAACGGATGCTCATACGACACTTTTTCCACCACACCACGCTCAAACAAGGCGCGTCCGTCACGGAATGCGCGCCATCCGGCCCAGTCTTTCAGCTTTTTTTCAGTATATGGAATTTTAGTGTCCATCGGTCCTTCGAGCTCACCCTTCGTAAAATAGGATCCATATTCTCCGATTTCGGATGGAAAGCCACAAAAAACTGAATCAATCAACACATCATTATTATGAGTCGGCCCACTTAAATTCCCGTGTCCCGTTTGGCGGCAATGACCTAAAATGGTTTTAAACTAATATTGACGGACTCGCCGGCTCGTCACAATATGCGCGCCTTTTAACCGAGGAAGACCCATGCAGCGCATCATGAAAAAATCGAAAATGCATACCGCCACGATTACGGGGCTGGAACTGTATTACGAAGGAAGTATCACGATCGACCGGGATCTGCTCGAACAATCCGACATTCTGCCGGGGGAACAGGTGCAGGTTGTTAACCTGAACAACGGCCAGCGCTTCGTCACGTATACCATTGCCGGCGAACGCGGCTCCGGCACTATCGAACTGAACGGTCCGGCAGCCCGGCTGGCGGCCGTGGGCGACAAGGTTATCGTCATATCCTATGGAAACTATGACGAAGAAGAAGCCCGCAAGCTCGAGCCGATTGTCCTGTTTCTCGACGCAAACAACCGGCCCGTCCGGAAATGACCGGCTATCTATACCGGCAGACCGGCCAGTATTACGGACAGCTTGCCTCCGGCGCTGAAAAATGCGGCGAAGCGGAACTGCGTGAACTCGGAGCCACCCGGATCAAGCAGGGCTATCTCGGCTTCTATTTCTGCGCCGACCAGCGGACGATTTATAACATTGTTTACCGCACACGGATCTTTTCCCGTATTCTTGCGCCACTGCTCGCCTTTGACTGCCACTCCGACAAATATCTGTACAAGACCGCACAGAATATCGACTGGTCCGAGCTGTTAACCCTGACCAAAACCTTTGCCATTACCGCAAACGTGGCCGACAGCAACATCCGCAATTCGCAGTATGCCGGACAGATTCTCAAGGATGCCATCGCGGATCAGTTCCGCGCAAAAACCGGGGAACGCCCCAGCGTAGACACTCGAACCCCGGACCTGCAGCTCAATCTTTATATTCATAAGAACAAGGCGCGTATCAGTGTCGACCTCGGCGGCGGCTCGCTTCATAAGCGCGGCTATCGCGCCGAATCCGTGAAGGCGCCCATGCAGGAAACGCTCGCGGCCGCCATTATCCGGCTCTCGGAATGGAACGGCGAACGGCCGCTGCACGATCCGTTCTGCGGCTCCGGCACCCTGCTCTGCGAAGCTCTCATGAAACAGGCCCGGATTCCGGCCGCCTACCTCCGGAAAAAATTCGGACTGCTGCGCCTGCCCGATTTCGATGCCACGGTCTGGAATCAGGTGCGTACCGCCGCCAATGCCGAAATCGAAATTCCGGAAGCGCTTATCTCCGGAAGCGATGTCAGCGCCGAAGCCATTCAGTCCGTGCGCACAAACCGCAAGGAGCTTCCGGGAGGCGCCGTCATCAAAGTGCGCCGGACCGATTTCCATGATCTGGAAGGATTTCAGAACACGACGATCGTCACCAACCCGCCATACGGCATCCGGCTTGGCGACGCCGACAGTACCGCCCTGTTGCTCAAGGAATTCGGTGACTTCCTGAAACAGAAATGCACCGGATCGACCGCTTTTGTCTATTACGGCGAAATCAGCCTCGTCAAAAAGCTCGGCCTCAAGCCCGAATGGAAACTGCCGCTGAGCGCCGGGGGACTCGACGGCATGCTCTGCAAATACGAGCTGTATTGATCCGGCGCGCGCCGGACCGCCTCAGTTCTGCGGACGTTTCGTAATATAGATTCCGAAACCGACCGCCAGCACCATGATGACGGCATAGAGCAGCGGGTTTGCCGCAATGATTCCGGGCTGAAGCACGGTGGTAACCAACAGGCCGGCAATCGCACCGCCAAGATGGGCTTCGTGACCGATCGAGCTTCGTTGCGACTGAATCCCCCGCGCCGAAATAAACATAAAGATAATCGCGTAAAGCCACGCCGGAACCGGAATGGGAATAAACATGATGTATACACTGCTGCCCGGCAGCAGGAAGGTGGATGCAAAGATAACACCGCAAACGCCGCCGGACGCTCCAAGCGCCCGATATTCATGATTCCGGTGCAGATAGAGTGCAAACAGGTTCCCACCCAGCATGCTGACAAAATAGATCGCCAGAAACGTATGCAGTCCGAAGATCTGCTCAATGTAGTTTCCGAAGGAATAGAGGCTGAACAGATTAAAAAAGAGGTGGCCCCAGTCCGCATGAATGAACCCGCTGGAAAAGAGGCGATAAAACTCCTTCCGGCGCAGAATGCCGTAACTGCTGAACAGCCACCGATCGACCAGAGACGGATTCCGGAATCCCAGATAGGTCAGCACCGCCGTAATGACCAGAACCGCGGCAGTTCCAATTGCGAGGGTGTCGTTCATATTGTCTCCAGCTTGAATTTCCCTATTTGTAATCACATACAGGGCAGCCGTTCAAAAAATAAAAGGCGAGGTTAAACCCCGCCTTTCAAGCTTTGACGGCAGCACCATGTACCACACGCGCTCCGTCTGCTTATGTTCAACTAGGCTTCTGCAGATTCGGCGTCTTCCTTCTCGAGCTTCTTCGGAAGGTGCAGACGCAGATGCAGGTCGCGGATCTGGTTGAATTCAACCTCGCCGGGAGCCCCCATCAACAGGTCCTGTGCCTTCTGGTTCATCGGGAACGCAATCACTTCGCGGATGTTCGGCTCATCGGCCAACAGCATGATCATGCGGTCGACGCCGGGAGCAATACCCGCATGCGGCGGCGCACCATACTGGAAGGCCTTGTAAAGCGCCGGAAACTTGCTTTCCACTACGGTCTGGTCATAGCCGGCAATCGAGAAGGCCTTGATCATCATTTCCGGGCTGTGGTTACGAACGGCACCGGAGGAGAGCTCGGTTCCGTTGCAGACGATGTCATACTGATACGCGAGGATTTCGAGCGGGTTCTTGTTCAGCAGGTCATCCATTCCGCCCTGCGGCATGGAGAACGGATTGTGGCTGAATTCCACCTTGCCGTCATCATCGAGTTCATACATCGGGAAGTCCACGATCCAGCAGAACTTAAAGACGTTCGGATCGATCAGGCCCAGACGCTTGCCGAGCTCATTGCGGACATGTCCGCCGATTTCGTTCGCAGCGGCCTCCTTGTCGGCAATGAAGAACATGACATCGCCGTCGCCCACTCCACCGAGCTCCTTGAGCGCGTTGAGCGTATCCTCGGAGAGGAATTTTGCGATCGGGCTCTGTACTTCGCCTTCGTTCCAGCGCAGGTAACCCAGCCCCTTGGAACCGACGGACTGGGCAAACTTGATCATGTCGTCGAAAAACTTGCGGGATTCGCCGGCGCAGCCCTTGGCCGCGATCGTCTTCACCGCACCGCCGGACGCAACAACGCCGGCAAAGGCCTTGAAGTCGCAATCGCGGAACAGCTCAGTGGCATCCTGCATGATCAGCGGGTTGCGCAGGTCCGGCTTGTCGGAACCGTATTTATCCATCGCTTCGCGATACGGCAGACGGGTAAACGGCGGCTTATCCACTTCCTTATCCGAAAACTCGGTAAAGATCTGATAAAGGACCTTTTCGTTGACTTCAAAAACGTCTTCCTGCGTGGCGAATGCCATTTCCATATCGAGCTGATAAAATTCGCCCGGCGAACGGTCGGCACGCGCATCTTCATCGCGGAAGCAAGGTGCAATCTGGAAATAGCGATCAAAGCCGGAGGTCATCAGCAGCTGCTTGAACTGCTGGGGCGCCTGCGGCAGGGCATAGAACTTACCGGGATGCACACGGCTCGGCACCAGATAGTCACGCGCGCCTTCCGGCGAACTGTTGGTCAGGATCGGCGTCTGCATTTCCATAAAACCTTCGGCGGTCATCAGCTGGCGAATGCGCGCGATCACCTTGGAGCGAAGGATAATGTTGTTGTGCAGGCTCTGGCGGCGCAGATCGAGGAAGCGGTATTCAAGGCGCAGCGTTTCGTTGCACTCCTCTTCCTTGGCAACCTGGAAGGGAATCACCTTGGATTCGCCCAGCATCTCCATCTCTTCCGCCACGATTTCAATCTCGCCGGTAGCCAGCTTGGGGTTGACGGCTTCGGAGATACGATCAACCACTTTGCCGGTAAAGCAGATGGTGGATTCCACTCGCCAGTGCTCCACACCCTTGTAGAACGGCTGCTCCGGATCAATCACAACCTGGGTCAGGCCATAGTGGTCGCGCAGGTCGATGAAAATAATTCCGCCGTGGTCGCGTACGCTATGCACCCAGCCGGAAATCTTAACGGTTTCGCCAACATTCTCTTTACGAAGCTGGCCGCAATTGTGAGTTCTGTATCTGTGCATCATGATCTCCTTGCGTGACGATTGAATTGAAAAACGTGAGCGACTGCAACGAGGCAGCTTCACGCCTCATGACTCAGGCATCACGAACAAATTCCTCTAAACTAATTTCCTGCTGCGATCCTTCCGCCATGTCCTTCACCACGGCGATTCCCTTTTCAAGTTCTTCATCACCGCGGATCACCACGGTGTTCGCACCGCTCCGGCTGGCCTTGCGCATCTGCGCCTTCATGCTCTTGGCTTCCAGCTCCATGCCGCAGCGAATCCCTTTGGCACGCAGCTCGCGGGCGAGCTTCATGTTTTCCTTCAGGGCCGCCTCGCCGAGAGACACCAGCCAGATGCCGCCATCCGGCGCAAACTGTTCGCCGGTGATACCGCAGGCATTCAGCGCCATGATGGCACGCTCGAAACCGATCGCGAAACCTACACCGGGAATTCCCTTTTTACCAAGGGCGATCTCATAGCGGCCACCGCCGGCCAGCGCATCCTGCGCCCCCAGCGCCGAATGGGAGATTTCCCAGACGGTGTGGACATAATAGTCCAGTCCGCGAATCAGCTTCGGGTTTACGGTAACCTCAATATCCATGGCCGAGAGCGCCTCGACCACCTGATCCAGATAATCGCGCGACGCCGGACTCATGAATTCAATCGCCGAAGGAATCTGATCAACAATCTTTCCGCAGCTCTCGTTCTTGCAGTCAATCACGCGCAGCACGTTTTCATCGATGCGACGCTGGCAATCCTCGCAAAGCTCGTTCTCGAACGGACGGAGCGCGGCCCGCAGCCCTTCGGCCACCGGCTTGCGGTCCGACGGTTCGCCACGGGTGCTGATCTGGATTTTTGAACCGGTCAGCCCCCAGGCATCAAGCAGGTTTTTCTGCATGGCAATGCATTCCGCATCCGCCAGCGGATTGGCTTCGCCCGTGGCCTCCACGCCGACCTGATGGAACTGGCGCTTACGACCGGCCTGAGGCCGTTCATAGCGGAACATCGGCGCAATGTAGAAAACCCTCGCATTAAGGCCCTCTTCGCCACGTCCGGCCAGATGACGGATGGTTCCTGCGGTTCCTTCCGGACGCAGGGCGAGTTCATGCTTGCTGGGCTTAAAGGAATACATCTCCTTCTTCACCACGTCGGTTGTATCACCGATGGAACGCTTGAATACGGACAGCTTCTCAAGCGAAGGCGTCCGCAGTTCATCGTAACCATATGCATTGAAAACCGCGCGGGCCCGCTCTTCCATCATGCGCCAGAGATAGATTTCCGGCGCATAGATATCGGACATTCCCTGCAGGGGCTGAAACTCGTTTGCCATGGGTTTCTTTCCGGTTGATGATTTCCGATTTCAGGGTTTGCAACGCGCTTGATCAGTCTGGCCGTTCAAACGGCAATAGGCATTCCGCAATCGGCAATAAATTTACTCGCCGGTAATCTTTTCGCGCATGATCTTGCCGGGCTTGAACTTGACCACCTTACGGGCAGGAATGGTCACTACGTTTTCCGGCTTGTTCGGATTGCGGCCAATGCGCTGTTTGCGCTCACGAACTTCGAAAACACCGAAGTTACGAAACTCTACGGTGTCATCCTGCTCAAGTGCTTCAACAATGTAATCCAGAGTCTTCTGGATAACGGCATATACATCCTGCTGAATCAATCCGGTTTCGTCCGCAATACGCATCACCAAATCTCTTTTAGTCATTTTTATATCTCCTTGATTTTTAAATAGTTCAACAAAACGTAAGTCCGTTATGCAAAAAGTGAACCCCGGATATTATTCAGGCGGGGTGATCGGTCAAGTTAATCCGATCATTATTAATGGATTAGCACGAAAAATTATCGCGCCAGAATATGGATCCCAAGAAAGACCGTAAAGAGAATGAAACTCAATATGGTCAGGCTCTTGTTGAATGTGTAAAAATGGTCCTTCGGATCAATCACGAAAGCAGCTTGGCCGGCAATCACATCCCCTTCCGCCACAGACACCTTCACATCCACGACAGGAACCATTTCTTCGGAAAGTTCATGAACGGTCTCGTTTCCCTTCGAATCCTTCACGGTAATGCCCAGATCAGAAATTGCGGTAACGGTGCCGGTGGCGCGACTCTTCAAGACATCCACCAATGTATGCGGACCAATCATCACCTCGAGAATCCTGCCCTTGCTGGGCGATAGCAGCTCGGCCGCATCCAGAATCGCACGCATTTCCTGTAATTTTTCATGCGTCCGGTCCATGTGCTCCTTGGCCGCCGTCAGCTGGGCCTTGATGGCCGTCGCATCGCCGGTGCCGATATTTTTCAGCTGCTTGCGAAGCGCTTCATATTCGTCCTTGGCCACGCCGTATTCCTTTACGCCATCATCAAACTCGGCGGTCAAACGATCCGTACGCAGCTTGGCGAGCACCGCCTTTTCCCCGACAGTATCATCGGCAGCCACATATACTTCCGAAACGGTTCCGGGCGCAGCAAAGGCTACAGTGGCCTCAAGCGGATGCTTTTTCAGCACCTTTTCAGAGGGAAACCACGCATCCTTGACGGCCCAGAGGCCCAGGAAAAAGAAGATCGCGGCGAGGATTAAAAAGTCGTTGGTTCCCTTAACTCGGTATTCTCGTTTAGCTGGCATACAGAAATCTCCCTGTCATCAACAAATGAAACCAGACTGGCAAAGGACTCAAAGGATGTCGACCTTCAATTTCCGATCCGGCGCCGTTTCATACTTTCGCTCCAAAATCGGGTTTATCCCCACACCCTAATTATGCTAGTTTATGTAATCTTTTTTCCGGAGGACGTGACAGGTGTACCTAAAAACACTCGAGATTGTCGGCTTTAAAAGCTTTGCGAACAAAACTCGGCTCGAATTCGAACCGGGCATGACGGCGATTGTCGGGCCGAACGGCTGCGGCAAGAGCAACGTGTCAGACTCCGTGCGCTGGGTTCTCGGCGAACAGCGGGCACGTGCCCTCCGCGGCGCAAAGATGGAGGACGTCATCTTTAACGGGACCGACAGCGCCAAACCGCTCGGCATGGCGGAGGTCAGCATAACGCTGGCGGACTGCACTGCGGCGCTCGGCATTGAATACGACGAAGTCTGCATTACCCGTCGCGTTTTCCGATCGGGTGAAAGCGGCTATTTCCTGAACCGCAAAGCCTGCCGACTGAAAGATATCCAACGACTGTTCATGGATACCGGCGTCGGCACAGACTCCTATTCCGTACTGGAACAGGGCAAGATCGACCAGATTCTGTCCGCCCGCCCCGAAGACCGCCGAACCGTTTTTGAAGAAGCCAGCGGCATCACCAAATACAAGGCCGACAAAAAAGAGGCTCTTCGCAAACTCGAACATACCGAAGCCAACCTGCTGCGTCTGGCGGATGTGATTCGAGAGGTCAAACGCCAGATCATTTCACTTCAGCGTCAGGCCGGTAAGGCAAAGCGGTATAAGGAGCTCTCCGAGGAGATGCGCACGCTCGACATCTACGTCACCCGCGAACGCCTGCAGGAGTATGCGAAAAGGATCAACGCACTCACCGGCGAGTTGCAGGTGCTGGAACAGAAAGTCAATGCCCTGCATCGCGAGGTTGAGATCGCGGAGGCTGAGGCCGAAACATCCCGGCAGGCCCTCTCCCGCCTCGAACAGACCATCTCCGACGCCATGGAACAGGCTTCTGCCGCACGAGGCGATCTGGAGCGAACCCGCAATCTGGTCACGATGAATACCGACCGCATTGCCGAGCTTACCACCCTTGCCCAGCGTAATACGCAGGAAACCGAAGAGGCGCGGATCCGGCTCACAGCCCATCGCGAAGAGCTGGAAAAGATTATCAGCGATCTTCAGCAGGCAAAGTCAGAGAAAGAAGCGGCACGACTGGAACTCGAAAAATCCACGCTGGCCCAGAAAGAGGTCGAAGACCGGATGAACGCCACCCGCGCACAGGTCAACAACCTGCGCAACGAGTCGGTGGCCCTCGACAGCAAAGCCTCGAAAATGCAGAACGAACTCAACGAGCTCGATGCACGCGACCGCTCGGCCATGCTGAAAAAGGAACGTCTTGCCACGGAAAAGGCGGAGCTCGAACGCTCCCTGAAACAGTTTATCGAACATCGCGAAGAGATGGATGCGCGGGTGGATGCGCTGACGGCCAAGGTGGCTGAACAGTCGCAGTTGCTGACTACACTGAACGGCGAACGCACCGGCCGCAGGAATCTGATTGTCGACAACGACAAACAACTGAACGAACTGCAGAAGACAGCGGCCGCCAAGCGCGCCCAGCTTGAAATGCTCTCCGGCGGCGAGGCCCGTCAGGAAGGGTTTCCCCCCGGCGCACAGCTGTTATTGAATCCGCCGCCGGATTTTCTTTCCGACCGCTCCGGCATTATCGGTCCGCTGGCCGAACAGATGAAGACGACCGCGGAATACCAGACGGCACTGGAAGCGATTCTGCGTCCCTGCATCGATGCGATCGTGGTTCGCGACGAAGCCTACGCGCGTGATGCCCTCAACTGGCTGCGGGAGCAGGAAGCTGGCAGCGCACGGTTACTGAGCGTTGACACCAGTCAGGAAGATGCGACGTATGACACCTCCTCTCCGGTCGGACGCGGACTCATGGACTGCATTCAGTTCAGCGATGCCGTGGCTCCGCTGATCCGGCGCCTCTTCTGGAATGTGCGCGTCGTCGGCTCCGAAGCGGAAATTCCCCATGTACTCTCGGCCGACACGATCGTGGTTTCACAGAACGGCACCGTGATGTCCGGCGACGGATCCTCCGAAATATGGATGCCCGGCACCGAGGACAAGAGTCCCCTCGCCCGCCACCAGTTGCGCGAACAGCTGCAAGAAGATATTAACGAGATAGAACAGGAGATCAGCAAACTGGAAGAGACGATCGAAATCCTGCGCGGCGAAGAGTCCGGCATGGGAGCGGCCATTGAAAGTGCCCGCCAGATGCTTGAGGAATACCGGCGCGAGCTGGCCCTTCAGGAAGGCGAACGTCAGGTCATTGTCCGAGAGACTAAAACCGCCAGCGAACGGGTTAAAACGGTTTCGTTCGAACTGAAGAGCCTTACAGAAACCGAAAGCAAAGGGGTCGAATTGCGCAGGAGTCTGGCGTCTGAACTGCAGGACACGCGCGACCGACAGGCCAATGTACGCACGCAGATTGCGGAGCAGACCAAAGCACTGAATGATATTGAAGAACGCCGCTCCGACGCCCTATCAATCACATCGGAACACCGGATCATCTATTCCCAGAAATCATCCGCCCTTGATCATCTGAACAATCGGCGCAATCCCACGGAAGCCCGCATCAAGGAACTGGAAGAGCTGATCACGGAACGTACCGGAGGCATCGACTCCTACAACCGGCGCATCGAAGACCTGCGGTATTCCATCGACGAGGAAAATGCCAAGATTGAACCGCTTCAGATCAGACTCGAAGAAACCACGCTGGTGCTTGAACAGGAACGCGGCCGGCGCGAGGAAACCATTCGCGTGCTGTCCACCGCCGAAAACCGGTTGCGCGGACTGCGGAATAATCTGGAAGAGGAGCTGAATAAAAAGTCGACGCTGGAGGTGGAACGCGCCGAATTCAAGATGCGGCACGACAACGCGCTTGAACGCGTGACCGGCACCTATCACATCACCCGCGAAGAGCTGAAGGAAGCCGAAACCCCTCGCTGGGAAAACGACGAGGTTCCGGATCGCGAAACCATCGAAACCCGTGTTGCGGAACTGCGTGCAAAAATTGACATGATGGGCCCCGTCAACCTCGTCGCCATCGATGAACATGCAGAGTACGAAGAACGCCATGCATTCCTCAACCAGCAGCAGGAAGACCTCGTTGATGCCAAGCAGCAGCTGCTGGACATGATCAAGACCATCAATAACACCACCACCGAAATGTTCAAGGAGACCTTCGATAAGGTAAACGCCAATTTTGAGGGCATGTTCCAGCAGCTCTTCGGCGGCGGCTCCGCCAGACTGGTGCTGACTGATGATGAAGACATTCTCGAGGCCGGCATCGAAATCATTGCCCGCCCGCCCGGAAAAAAACTGCAGACTATATCCCTGCTGTCCGGAGGAGAACGCACCATGACCGCTGTGGCGCTGCTCTTCTCGCTCTTCAAGGTCAAGCCGAGCCCCTTCTGCGTCTTGGACGAACTCGATGCCGCACTTGACGACGCTAACATCAACCGCTTCGTCGATTCACTCAAAGGATTCCTTCAGCAGTCGCAGTTCATCATTATCACCCACAGCCGCCAGACCATTGCCGCGGCCGACGTGATTTACGGGGTAACCATGCAGACCCGTGGGATATCAAAAGTGGTCTCCATGAAATTTGCCGATTACCAGGCCAACGAGAAAAACCTGAAATAACCCGAATGAACCTGATCCAACGAAACCCGCCGACTACAGTTCGGCCTGCGCGACATATTGTGCCCCGGGGATAACGGCGCCATGGACAATTGCGATACGACCGAAGGCATCCCTCCTGCTAATATCAGATTCAAATGTAAGGCGGAGTAATTTCCACAAGCGGCGTAAGGAATAACTTTCCGCAACGAACAGTTTACACAGAAAGCAAGAAACGCTACCGCTAAATGGCAGGACAGAAACCCAGCTGCAAGATAGAACTATGAATTCACAGAACCCATTTGATTTCTGGTATGCCGTAAACAACACCGAGCTGATCACGGCTCCGAGCAGCCGGCTCGAAACCTTTGGCGACACCATCGTAAACTATTATCTCGTCACCGAACTCATGGACAGCATCGATAAGGTCCGAATACGAGAAGGCCACCTCAAGGCGCTCAAGCCGGAAATTATTACACCGCAGGGACTCGGTCAGATGGATCTGCCGGATTTCGGATCCGAAGCCCGTAAATATGCCGACTGGCTGACCGAAAACGCCGGTGACCTCAGAATCCTTCAGTACGGCTTCCGCGTGCAGAAACAGGAACTTAAGGAATATGTCATCAGCGACAACATCGAGAATGTGCTCGATCGCGTTAAATCCGAGGTGGAAGCCAAGGACGACCCACTCAGTTCCATCCTGCGCGGCGTGGAGGACCCATGGGAAGTATGCCTGCTCAAACTGATGGTTGAACTGGTACAGCACTCCGCATCGGGTAACATCAAGGACATTCAAAACCGCGTACGCGTACAGGAACAGAACCGGGTTCAACAGATTGATCAGGCCTTTCTGGATGCATCGCGGAATCACGCATTGATTAACGACCTCGCTGAAATGCTCCGGAAAAACGGCCTTTGGGATAAATACGAAGACCGCTTCTTCGCACTCGTCCGCGCTTCGGAACGGTAGAACAATAAGATCGTTCTACAGCCATGGAAAAATGTGATTTCTGCCATGGAAAACTCTCGAGGCTGCAGATCTGCTTGCGTTCGTTTTTTTGCTGTGTGGATTTTAGACAAGGCAGCCGGGACGGACACGATACGGACCAACAGGGGATTGCGCGCAAGAAAGCAATCGGCGCCTGCAAATTCCAGAACAAAAAAATCACCGGCATTATCGTACGCCTTGACGATCCATCAACCACCGGATTTCATCCGGTCCATCCTGTGATCTCGTCAAAAACACGATTCAATCACCCGCCACAGAATAACATGAGGAACCACATACAAACATCCCATCAAACCCTCTCCCGAAAACAGGGAAGAACCGGCATTCCCGACGCAACGAAACGATCTGTTTTTTTTACATCGAGCTGATTGACACACCCAGGTCCGATCCGTATATTCCGTGCTTCTTTCTTGAGGGCGATTAGCTCAGTTGGTTAGAGCACTACCTTGACATGGTAGGGGTCGGAGGTTCGAATCCTCTATCGCCCACCACCTTAAACCCAGTAATTTAAACGACTTACGGGGTTTTTATGCCCACGAAACAGCATGCAGATTACAAATCGTGGCAGATTCGTGTCAATTCGTGTTGATTTCGCCCCTCGAATTCCCAACGCAGAACGGCATTTCCTTTTTGACTCAATATCTATCGGGACAACAGAGATACCTTCCGCTTTCACATTCATCCCGACGTTCTCCTTCAAACACCTTTTCACATATTAATCGACACTCAAGACCGGAAATTGATACGTTTTCTTTTGCGCAATGCGTGATCAAGAGGAAAGAATCGCCTGTGCACAACGGAGACGGATACAATGAAGAAATGGGTGCTTATTTCGGGATGTATACTGACGACATCCTGCTGCATATGGGCAGAACCGGGAGGAACGTATACCCTGACCGGGAAAGAAAAAGGGATTGAAGAAATTATTAAGGCCGATATGGCCCAATATCCGGAACTCTATAGAGGCGTCAACCTGCGCAACTATATATCCTCTTTTAAAAAGAAGAATAACGTTGGGAAACGGAAGTTTTCGCCCGGTGAGGTTTTATATTTTCCGGAAACAGACGCATCACTGAGTGCAAAAAAAGAGGGAGCAGAACAACAGGAGGAAAAAACCGAGGAAGCGGATGAATTACCATCCAATTTTAAACTTCGTGATCTGCCTGAAGTTGTTCAGGAAGGCAGCTATTGCGTTCCTGCCTGCGGAGAGTGGATTGCAAAATTCCATGGCATTAAGACGGATCAGCAGGAAATTGCCAAGCTCTCGTCGCAGGGCTCCATGGATAACTCGGGAACGAATCCGCTGGATATGGCGCGTGCCATGGAGAACTTCGGGTTTCAATTCCGTCCGATTATAAATCAGCATACCGCAGGGGATGTTGAAGGCTTTACCGAAAAAACACTGCCCCTTTTTAAAGATGCACTGGTACACGATGGACCGATGTATATCTCTTTTAAGCCGGGAATATTCGGCGCCAACGGACATGGCTGCGTGGTAATCGGCTACAGCGATACACGCAAGGAAATGTATTTCTACAACCCCTGGGGACAGGAGTTTTCCGAGCCATACCGGGAAGTGGAAAAATACACCCGCACGGCCATTGCATTTACTCCACCAAAACATCTGGGGGACGAAAACGTTGATTGCACTCTTTTGATCAAGTCGCTCCATCAGGCCATACCAAATAGTTCACAGAATTTCATGACGTTACAGGTCGCCCTCCAGATCGTCGGGATCTCTTTTAAATATGTCGAATGCAATCGAAGTGATCTGATGGATGATGCAAAGAAGACAGAACGACTGGCCCTGCGCGAGAGCCAGAAATTTATAGACCTCGCCATGGAGCGCGTACCGGCCATTCTTATCCCTCAAACGGACGATGAAAGCACAACCAGTTATGTGCTTATTCGCAAGTCACCGGAATCGAAAGGAAAACTGCTCATACAGCGTATCGATGCGTGCGGATGGGGAGATGAGGAGCTTTCAAGCTCAAAGCAACTGATCCGGAACTGGACCACCCCCATCACAACCAATGGGAAAAAGCTCTGGATGCTGCCTATGTTTGAGTTTTCAGGAACGGTAACGCCAATGAGAGTAGAAACCCGGTAAGCGATGCGGATAAAACAAAAGTTATTACCCATCAGCGCCGGATCGAGCATTTATTGGAATGCGGCTACAGTTTCCCCGAAATACTCCACAATTAAAGGCGAATGAGCACCACAAGCCAACGCGCAGACCTCGTCATGCCGCCGAATTTAAAATGCACGTGATATCAAGCACAATGAAAACGACGCTCGTCGGTCTGAACCGGCATGGATAACCAGAGTAGACCACCCCGATTAACATTAACGGTAACGCCGCTCGGAATATATTTCCGTATGTTGCAATGCTGGCGAACCTTTTGCGTCGTCAATCCAGCGTTTCCCATTCATAAAATGTGGGGTTTTTCGGTCCGGTCGGATGCACGCGCCTGCAGTCAGTATTCATGTAGGCACCCGCAGGCAGTTTTTCAAGCTTGTTCAGATTCTCGAACAGCCAGCTTGCGGATTCCCGATGGGCTATGATCTCTCCCCGTTCATCCCTGACCAGCACCAGATAGTGCGCAAACTCGTGCCCTCGATTAATATCCCGCTGTATATAATCCCGCAGTCGGATCTTTGCGCCTGATAGGATGATTTCTTCAGACTCCGATGGCACGAAAGTGCCCTTCCGTTTCTCGAGCAGTACATACTTATCACGATCCAGCCGCTGTCTGCCGATCGCATAGTAACTCACATGGAGTCCATGATGATAGGGTTTGGAACCCTGCGCCTTGACGCTGGCCTTAAAAGAATACTCACTCACAGAAGGCGGAATTTCTTCGTGAAGAAAAATCGTCCCCTTGTAATAACCTGTAAGCTGGTCCTGCTTGTTATGGAACTCAATATCAAGCTGGGGCGGATTATAAAGTTCAACATAGAAACGATCGGACTCCACCAGGGAATCCAGCGGGATTTTGATCTCTTTCCTAGCCGCATCAACGAGCCAGACCCGATCCATCACCACTTTGTCATATTTGGCCTGTATTGTTTTTCCGGAAGTCGTGGTCCAAGTTCGTAACTCAGGCTCCTGTTTCTTATCGACAGACGCGTCCTTCTCCACATTGGCCTGCTTTGCGACATCGGTCGCAGTGGTGCTTGCACCGTAATCATTAAAGACCGGCCCGTTGGTCAGCTTGGCTTCACCATATACAAGATGCTCAGCGATGGCGTCGATCACACCCCACGAAGGCGTTTCCGTTGTGAACATGGGCAGAATCGGGCCACCCTGATCGTTGGTTTCATAGTCCACGCCATCGACCTCAACCAGCAACTGGGCGCAGAAGCTCCCTCCCGGAATCTCCCCAATCAGCACCTCCATGTCCAGAGGAACCCCGGGTTCTAGGGTGATCCAGTCACTGATCTGGGCTCCGCGGATTCCCAACCGATAGACGCCCGACTCCGGAGCAGGGCTATGCCAGCCACACCCGACCTGCACCACCGAGTCCGGCCAACTTCCCGCCAGCACCAATTTGCCATCAAGCCGAACCATCAGGATATCGTCGCCAAACCCCCAGAACCGAAACTTGATGCCGTCTTTATGAACCAGCTTCCCCTTGTAGTGTACGGCCCAGCAATAGCCAGCAGCCCCCGGCTCGCCAAACGACTCCGGACCAAGGTCCGAAGGGATGCTGGGAACCATGAAGCAGGTGGCATATCGCTTATTGGGTGACTTGTAATATCGGCTGAACAGCGTAGTGTTCCAATCCGAAAGGATGAAACGCAATATCGCCTCCTCGAAATCGTTCTGGTCTATGGACTGGCCGGCTCCGGTTGACCTACGGTTGAAATCATAGTATGTGCCGATGAAATCGCTGCCGGTGGAAACTTTGGAGCCCATCAATCGGACGGTGTTGATATCCGGAAGGTCCATGAATACCCCGCCATCACCGGTTCCCCCACTCAGCAATCCTTCACCACTTCCCATCATATCGGGCAACTGGATTTCCGGCATATCCCGGCTCTTGACCTTGGCCACAATGCGCGAGGACGGTTTGGGTTGGGAACTTTTCTGAACCTTCACCTTGGGTTTCTTAAGCTGCATCTTGGGCCGCTCGATCGGAGCGGGCTGCACAAATTCAGGCTCAGCCTTATTCACCACCGTGAATACGACAAACAAGCCGGCAACAAAGAATACCGCCGCATGGAAAATCAGACTGACCAACAATCCGCTGGGAGCCCCTTTGTTTACGCTGGTCTTCCTGTTTTTCTTCGACATATAAACCTCCATAGTCTAACAAACCTGAAAAAAATAATGCGGCAAATGGACCAAAGCTGACCGGTCCGACTTGACGAAAATGCGAACCCCTCCAAAACCACTCTCCATCAAGCAAGGTGTCGATTGAGGTGGAAATGCTAACTTAGAATTTCCCACTCCGTTTTCACAAGAAACTACGCATCAATGTTTTGCATATTATTCCGACAAAAACGACTCAAATATCCTCTATTTTCTATTTTTGGATGCCTATACAGTACGAACCTCCTTGCTGGACGGAAATGCAAACTTGCCTCGGTTCTCCACCCCAACAGAGAGAGCATCATTTCAAACCTCCAAGCCAGGATTTTTTCAGCCTCAAATCCGACTTGGGGGTGGCGGAACACGCGGTGCTTGGGTAGATTTTTAAATTAGTTTAACTTCCGAGGAGGGGTGCGAAAACGAATACCATTCCTTAACTCGTTGATGAGTAACGAAATTCGTCCAATGGGGTGCAAACGAATATGAGCGGGTTTTCATGCCACGTTACAATGCCAGACTCCAGATGCTGGAATATCAGATCAGGATGTTTCGAAACCGCATCGATGATTCCAAGATTATTCCGACCGAGGAAAAACGGGCCAACCTGATGCGACTGGGTTCGTTGCTCAATCACAATATCTACGGAGTACTGCTGGTCGTCAAGCCATCGGCCTATCGTCGCTTGCTGAATGCCACGAGGGAAAAGCAACTTAATCAGGGGGCGGCCGGACACCCCTCGTTGTTTATGCAGCCAAGGCCTCTAGGATTTGTTTTATCACCGTCGCCGCCTGCCGCAATGGCTCAGGCAACTGTCTGGCCATGGCCAATGCGACTTTTGCGTCCTCAATGATACAGGCCTCCGTCTCATCTTTTTCCCACTCGTCCAGTTCCAGCCGACCGTCCAGGGCATCACCTTTCCATCGAACGCATTCCTGCTTTACCAGCCGTTCTAATCCCGTACGGAACTGCCCAATCGCAACCTCTTGATCAAAGCCTTTCTCCCATTCCCGATATGTCCCGACATTTAGCTGGCTTCGCAGGTCGGCATCAGCCAACAGTGCGCAGGCCAAAACCGCCTGTTTAATGGGCATAGAGCCGCCAGAATCCCGAATAAGCCGGGGAAGGATAGCTGAATGAATTCAAACCGATTCTCCACATTCTGATTTAGTTCCAATCAAGCGGCAGGATGCCGGGTACATTCAGGTGGTAGCGGGTGTACTTGAGCTCGCCGGTCCGGATATCTGTCGGGACTGGATGAATTAGCATAGACGGAGCGATTAACGACACGCTTTATAAGCATTGAGTCTTTTACAGAAAAGGACTATTCTTTGTGCCTAACCATAAGGGGGCAAAGTGAATGTGATCGAAAAGTGTCGCAAGCGCAAACTTAAACGAAAGATCGAATCCATCAGAAAAGACCTCGGAAGGCAATCTAAGAGAGTCCTGATTAGCCGCTACAAGCGCATCGCGAATCCAGAGTTGTTGGGTGCCGTGGTGGGCTCTTATGACTATGACCATAGCCGGGTGATGCGAAAGATCTCCCGGTACAAACGATTCGGTGTTTTCGTCCTGCTCTCGATTCCAATTCTCAGCACGATCATTGCCTCCGCTGTCAATGTCGACCCGGATGCTGTAAAGCCACCGACCCTGCCGATATTCAAACTCCTTCACGAATGGGTGCCGGTGTTGAGCCTAGTGTTGGCGATCCTTTCGACGATGAATTCCATCTTCAAACCCTCGTCCCGTTTTGCAAAAGCCTGCGAGATCGAGAGCGCGCTGGACCGCTGGCGCTTCCAGTTCCTTAAGGGCCTGCGGGTAAATGATCTTGAAAAGGATAGTGATCTGGCTAGCTATCTCCATGGGGAGCGTGAGTCCTTGCGGAAAATTCAGAAAGACCATGTATTCATTGCACTTCCGGAGCAGATGCAATGAAACAACAGTCTGGCCCTGTGAAGGGAGTGGCTTCCGACAAAACGGCGGCACCATGGTGGAACGACGCAGTTTTCTACCAGATTCTCATCGATCGTTTCCGGCGGGCCGGATTTGATACGCTTCGCGGCGACCCGATGAAACCCGATTTCTGCGGCGGCAATTTGCGCGGGGTGATCGAGGCACTGCCCTATCTGCAGAAGCTCGGCATCGATGCCCTGTGGCTTTCTCCGATCCAGCCGACTGCCGCCTACCATGGCTACCATATTACTAACTTCGAAGGCGTCGAACAGCGGTTTGGCGGGATGGCTTCGTTCAAGGCACTGATGAATGCAGCCAAGCCGGATTTCCGCATCATCATGGATTTTGTGCCGAACCATGTTCATCGCTCGCACCCCATCTTCCTCGATGCGCAGAAACGGAAAAACAGTCACTTTCGCGACTGGTTCTTTTTCGACGACCAGGGCGGGTATCTCTGCTTCCTCGATTTTGGAGAACTGCCCAAGCTCAATCTCGACAATCCAGAAACGCGCCGATACGTCATCGACTGCGCATTGCAATGGCTGGAACTAGGGATCGACGGCTTTCGGCTCGATCATGTGCTCGGCCCTTCAATGTCCTTCTGGCACGCGTTCCATCGTGAAGTGAAGGCACGCTTTCCCTCCGCCTACTTACTCGGGGAAGCTTTGTTTCTTGGTGTCGGCGGCAAGCACATGAAAACGCTTGGGTTGCCGCATAAGCGGACCCATTTAAAAAAGGAGATGCGGGGCGAGTCCGTAATCGACGACATCATGCTCGAATACCGTGATGTGATGGACGGCGTGCTTGATTTCGGCTTCCGCGAAATCATGGTGAATGAAATTGCGCATGCCAAGCATTTGCCTTCAAAGCACCACGTCCAGTCACTGCTCGACAAGCACTACGCCAAATTCCCCGAAGGCTTCAGTCTGCCGTCGTTCCTCGACAACCACGACATCAACCGCTTTCTGTTCGAGGCGAAGGACCGAATCAACCGGCTCAAGCTTACCTCTGAAATCCAGTTTAAACAAAAGCAGCCGCCGATTCTCTACTACGGCACCGAAGCCGGCATGAGCCAAACCCGCGACATCTGGTGTTCACACGGCGATCTCCACGCCCGCCAGCCCATTCCCTGGAACAATCCCAATCCCAAACTCCTCGAATTCTACACCGATCTTATTCGTCGACGGAAAAGCCGCAACAGATGAGTAGGAGACTAATCCGGGGTCGCGTATCTCGGTCGCCGAAAGGCATGCATATGCCAATCCCATGAATAGCGTGGCAGAGATTTGCTCCAAGAAATTCCATGGTATATCTTTCTGACATGTCAAAGGTTGGAGATATGATCAGGCAATGGACCAACGAGCTACTGCAACCATCCGAATATGAAAGGGTCGATGATGAAACGATTGATTGGCTTGGCATTGATGGCCTCAACCCTGTCGGCATTCGCACAAACGCCGGCCTTTGAGAAAAATGCAGAGCTGGGACGCGGTATTAATCTGGGAAACATGTTCGAAGCTCCCTCGGAGGCTGCCTAGGGAAACCCCTTTCAGGATGAATATATCGACAGGATTGCCAAGCTGGGCTTTCAGCATATTCGTATTCCAATTTCCTGGGAGACGGACCACAGGAGCATGGCCGAGCCGCCCTATACCATCAACCCGGCATTCCTGGAGCGAATCAGGCACGTTGTCGACCTGGCCACGAAACGGCATCTGCAGGTGATCATCAACATGCATCATCACGAAGATCTATTTAAGGACCCGGAAGGTCAAAGAAAACGGTTTGCCTCCATGTGGGATCAGATCACCCGATACTTTTCGGGATACCCGGACAACCTTGTGTTCGAATTAATGAACGAACCCCACGGCAACCTGACGGCCGAAAAATGGAACGGTCTTGTGGCGGATGGCATCCACGCGATCCGTCGAACCGATAAAAAGCGGTTCATTCTGGTTGGAACGGCCGAATATGGCGGCGTGGGCGGCCTGTCCAAATTGCATCTTCCAAAGGATGATCGATTGATCCTGACCATCCATTACTACAATCCCTTCCATTTCACCCATCAGGGCGCGGAATGGGTTGGCAGCGAAGCGGAGAAATGGCTGGGGTCGCAATGGTTGGATTCGGAAAGAGAACGCCTGACTGTGCAATCGGATTTTGCCGCCGCCATTCAATATGGCCGGAACCAGCATATCCCTATTCATATCGGCGAGTTCGGCGCCTACAACAAGGCCGGACTGGAATCGAGGGCTAGATGGACGACCTATCTTTCCAGATACTTTGAAAGCCAGGGATTCAGTTGGGCCTACTGGGAATTCAGCGCGGGATTCGGGATCTACAATCCGTCGACGAAAACCTATGTCAAGGAGCTGGTCGATGCCCTGTTGCACAATCCCATGCCGGCACCCGTCGCACCCATCAACACGGATTCCGCAACGAACAAAACCGCCGAACACTGAATTCCTAAAGGTTTGACCGTATCCGCCAACGTTTGGTGTGACTTTCTGGGCACATAAACTATGACCTAATCAACTGGCGTTTTCCCGGTAAAGTCCATGCCCTGGTTCTGTCAGATTTATTTCCACGCATTAGTGATGTCTTCGTCTGGAAGAATTTGACGGAAATGTCTGACGGTCAGAATTGAAACAACCTTTGACTCAACGCGGTAAATTATTCGGTAGTTCGCAATAACTAATTGTCGAATATCCTTTCGGTTGATTTCAGGAACTGATTGGCCACTTTCTGAGAAATCTTTGACTTGTTCTACACGGTCAAAAATCGAGAGAACCCATCGCTCTGCCGCCATTGGACTGTCTTGGGCTATATATTCTGAGATTTCACCAATACGTTCGACTGCAAGAGGAGACCATAGGATCTTCATCTGGATATTCTCTTCAGGATCATTGCTTTGGCTTTTTCATGAGGAATCCCTTTTCCTTCATCAATCATGGATTCTCCCATGGCAATATCTTCAAGTAGCTCTAACCGCTGAGACATGGACTCAAATTCTGAAACA
>JAFGVP010000154.1 GCA_016937945.1 Pontiellaceae bacterium
CACGCGACCCATCGTACGGGCATCCTGCTCCCGGAAACGGATCGCCTTACCATTCTTCATGCTCAGGATGATTTCATCCTCGCCGTTGGTCAGCTTAACGCCGATCAGCTGGTCGTCGTTATCAATGTTGATGGCATTAATGCCGGCCACGCGCACATTCTTATAGGCGGAAAGCACGGTCTTTTTCACAACGCCCTGCTTCGTGGCCATGATCAGGTTGTGCGCATCATCATCCAGTTCGCGCACGCAGAGAATCGCCGCCAGCTTTTCGTCCTGCGCCATCTGGAGCACGTTGGCCAGTGAACGGCCGCGGCTCTGGCGCGTACCTTCCGGCACATAGTAAGCCTTGAGCCAATACATGCGACCGGCCTCGGTGAAGCAGAGCAGGTAATCGTGCGTCGATGCCGTAAAGACATGTTCGACAAAATCCTCATCCTTCGTGTTCATGCCGACCACGCCCTTGCCGCCGCGGCGCTGCTGGCGATAGGTATCCGTCGGAACACGCTTGATATAACCGGTGCTGGAGAGCGTGATCACACAGGGCTCGTCCGCAATCAGGTCTTCAATATCAATTTCGCCTTCATCAATGGAAAGATCCGTTTTGCGCGGTTCGCCATATTTAGCACGAATCAGCTCAAGGTCTTCCTTCATCACATCGAAAATCTTTTCCGGATGCGCAAGCAGGTCTTCAAGATACTCGATGAGTTTCTTGAGCTCGGCATACTCCGCTTCGATCTTATCGCGCTCCAGTCCGGTCAACTGATAAAGCCGCATATCGAGAATGGCCTTGGCCTGAATTTCGGAGAATCCGAATTTAGCCATCAATCGGCTCTGGGCTTCGTCGCGGTTTTTTGAATCGCGAATGATCCGTACCACTTCATCCATGTTATCCATGGCGAGCAGGTAGCCTTCAAGAATGTGCGCACGGGCATTGGCCTTATCGAGATCAAACTGGGTCCGGCGCGTGATGACTTCAAACCGATGATCAATGAAGCACTGCAGGGTTTCCCTCAGGTTCATCACACGGGGCTTGCCCTTGTCGATCGCCAGCATGATGCCGCCGAACGTCGATTCCATCTGCGTCTGCTTATAGATGTTGTTCAGCAGGACGTTTGGAACCGCGTTGCGCTTGAGCTCGATGACCAGGCGGATGCCCTCCTTGCCGGACTCATCGCGGATATCGGAAATACCTTCCAGCTTCTTGTCGCGCACCAGATGAACCATCTTCTGGATCAGCAGCGTCTTGTTCAGCGCATACGGGATTTCGGTAATAATGATCCGCGCCTTGCCGCTATCGTCTTCTTCGATCTCGGCTTTACCGCGCACCTTAATCTTGCCGCGGCCGGTCTGGTAGAATTCGCGAACGGCGTTGAGACCGTATACCGTACCGCCCGTCGGGAAATCAGGCCCCTTGATCAGTTCATGCAGCTCATCAATCGTCGCTTCCGGATTGTCGATCAGCAGGATCGTGCCGTCGATCACTTCACCCAGATTGTGCGGCGGAATATTGGTGGCCATACCCACGGCGATACCGGTTGATCCGTTCACCAGCAGGTTCGGAACGCGCGCCGGAAGCACGGAGGGTTCCATCAGGGATTCGTCAAAGTTGGGCCGCATATCGACCGTATCCTTGTCGATGTCAGCCAACATTTCCTCGGCAAGCGGACGCAGGCGGCACTCGGTATAACGATAGGCGGCCGCACGGTCGCCGTCGATTGAGCCGAAGTTACCCTGACCTTCGATCAGCATGCCGCGCATCGCCCATTCCTGCGCCATGCGCACCATGGTGTCATATACCGCGCTGTCGCCGTGCGGATGGTAGTTACCGATCACTTCCCCGACCACCTTCGCGCACTTCACGTAGGCTTTGTTATGCGTCCAGCCACGTTCTTTCATGGCGTAGAGAATGCGTCGGTTACCCGGCTTCAGCCCGTCCCGGGCGTCGGGAAGCGCGCGACCGACAATGACCGACATCGAATAATCGATGTAGGCCCGTTGCATCTCGTCTTCAATATTGATCAGGTCAATGCGTTCGTTGATGTTTTCCATATTCCGTCTTTCGTCTTAGGCGTCGTCGAGTTTCTTAAGTTGTTCCTGGATCTTTTTTTCAGCTTCGCGATAGTCTTTATCATCGCTGAATTCCTCGGCGGCCGCACCGAGCAGATCCTCCAGGGCTTCGCGTTTTGTAAATCCAAAAGCAGTCAGGTGTTTCCGACCCAGGATTTTTGCGTGATAGCCGTCTTTCTCTTTTCCAAGTTCCACTTTCATTATTTCGTTTCCTCTAGAATTAGCCACAAAGGGCACAAAAAATCACAAAACGTACTTCTTGATTTGGAAATTCGGTCCGCCGAAATTGATCAACAAGGCATGCTTTAATCCCGTCGCACGCAAATAGCCCAATACCTGTGCGGTATGAGCTTCGCAAATTGCCTCGCCTGCCTTCAGCTCAATGATCAATTCGTTGTTAACCACTAAATCTGCCACATACTCACCAACGATGGTTCCGTCTTCGTCCCGCACGGTTATCGGAACTTGTTGCTCAACAGAAATACCTGCTTTCAGCAAACGGTTAACAAGCGCACTCTCATACACCTTCTCAAGGTAGCCATGCCCGAAATAGCGATGAATCGCATACGCAATCTCCCGGATTTCATCACATGTTGTTAGAATATCGCTCATCTGTGCTTCTTTGTGGCAAAAACCAAAACTAAATATCGAGGTTGGTAACGTTCAGCGCGTTGTCCTGAATGAATTCGCGGCGGGGTTCCACTTCGTCACCCATCAGGATCGTGAACATCTCGTCGGCCTTCACGGCATCTTCCAGCACCACCTTGGTCATCCGGCGGTTCTGCGGATCCAGCGTGGTTTCCCAAAGCTGATTCGGGTTCATTTCACCAAGACCTTTGTAGCGCTGAATGCTCATGCCCTTGCGGCCGAGATCGCGAACGGCGCCCAGCATCGCCATGAGGGAGGCCACTTCGATTTTCGTTCCCTTGTCGTCGAGATTATAGAGGGGTACATCTCCGCCGAGCAGCTGATCGGAAGCAAATCCCTGCGCTTCAATCTGGACAAGTGCCGCCTTCGTTGCCTTGTTAAAATGAAGTTCCTTATACCGAGGCTCTTCACCATCTGCAAACAGGGCACGCAGGCCGTGCTCATCGTGCGCCAGCCGAATATCCAGATCTTCGCCCACCTGATTGAGATAGGCACAGTACAGCGGGAAATCCCCCTCTGCATTGCGGGCGCCGAGATAGGCTTCCAGCGACACGCCGCGCCGGCGCAGCTTATCGGCAATCACCTCAATGCCCACCAGCGCTTCGAGCAGCTCGCGCACTCCTTTGGTATCCAACACCTGCGTACCGTCCATCTTTTCCAGCAGCAGACCGTCCGCACCGAGATCCAGCAGGATCTGCGTGAGATGCGCATCGGATTCCACATACTCTTCGCGCTTGCGGCGCGTCACCTTATACAGCGGCGGCTGGGCGATGTAGACATACCCGTGCTCAACGAGCTGCGGCATCTGGCGATAGAAGAAGGTCAGCAGCAGCGTACGAATGTGCGCGCCATCGACGTCCGCGTCGGTCATGATAATGATCTTGTGGTAACGCGCCTTGCCGATATCAAAATCGTCCACGCCGATACCGGTTCCGATCGCCGTGATCATCGTGCGGATTTCGTCGTTGGCCAGCACCTTGTCCAAGCGCGCTTTTTCCACGTTGATTACTTTACCCTTTACCGGAAGAATCGCCTGAAATTCGCGATCCCGGCCCTGCTTGGCAGAGCCGCCGGCGGAGTCCCCTTCCACAATATACAGTTCGGTTCGGGCGGGATCGCGGCTGGAGCAGTCGGCCAGCTTACCGGGCAGGCCGCCGCTTTCGAGCGCCCCCTTGCGCCGCGCCAGATCACGCGCCTTGCGCGCCGCCAGACGGGCCCGGGCCGCCACGACGGCTTTGTCGATGATCGTACGCGCTACGGAAGGATTTTCTTCAAAGTAGATTCCGAGCTCTTCATTAACGACCTGGGTCACAATACCTTCGACTTCGCCGTTACCGAGCTTGGTCTTGGTCTGGCCTTCAAACTGCGGATCAGGGATTTTCACGCTGATGACTGCGGTCAGGCCTTCGCGGATGTCGTCGCCGCCCATGGACTGCTTGTCATCCTTGATCAGCTTATTCGTCTTTGCATAGGCATTGACCGTACGGGTCAGCGCCGAGCGGAAGCCGGACAGGTGGGTACCGCCTTCGATGGTGTTAATGTTGTTGGCGAACGAAAAGAGCGTTTCATTAAAGGCATCGGAATACTGCATCGCAATTTCGACCACCACGTCATCCTTTTCACGCTCGAAATAGATTACATCCGGATGCATCGGCGACTTGTTGCGGTTGAGGTGCGAAATAAATTCCCGGATGCCGCCTTCATACATAAAGATCTCTTCGCGACCGGTCGCATCCTCCTTGAGCGTGATCTTCACGCCGCGGTTCAGGAACGCCAGCTCGCGCAGACGGGCGGAAAGAATATCCCACTGGAAACCGCCTTCGTGGGTAAAGATGTCCATATCCGGCTTGAAGGTAACCTTGGTTCCGGTTTCGGAGGTTTTGCCGATCGTTACAAGATCGGTGCTCTCCACCCCGCGTTCAAAACGCTGGTGATGTACACTGCCGTCACGCTTGACCTCGACTTCCAGCCACTCGGACAGTGCGTTCACGCACGATACCCCCACCCCGTGCAGACCGCCGGACACCTTATAGGTATCGGAGTCAAACTTACCGCCGGCGTGCAGCACGGTCATGACCACCGTTACCGCCGGCTTGCCTTCGGTCGGATGCATGTCCACCGGAATACCGCGGCCGTTGTCGACCACGGACAGTGATCCGTCTTCGTTGATGCAGACTTCAACATTGGAACAGTAACCGGCCAGCGCTTCGTCGATCGAGTTGTCGACCACTTCGTATACGCAGTGATGGTAACCGCGAACGCCGGTATCGCCGATATACATGGCCGGGCGTTTGCGCACGGCGGCAATGCCTTCCAGAATGGTAATGTTTCCTGCGCCGTATCCCTTTGAATCAGGGTTTTTCGAGGCGGCCAAAGACGTGTTTTGTCCCGCATTCAGATCGTTTTGAGCATCAGACATAGCTGTCCTATTCCTTTCAGTGAAATTGATCGGAAGAGAGTAGCAGAAAGCCCAAATTCATAGCAACGGGATTAGGTCCCTATTTCCAGATTATATTTTACCAACAGGCCGAAAAACTGACAAAATCAATTTCTGATGCGTGCAGGGACGCAACGCGCCGGACCATACGTTCTTGGCCCACAACATGAATACAGCGCAAATTTAGCCGATTTCAACAACACCCTCCGACTTCCCCCGCCGGTTAAAAATCATAAAACAGGCTCGGCCAATCTTCTCTGCCATGGCCGGAATCACACCTCCAAGAGTGAGTTACGGAAATTTATGCCTGTTTTATGAGGCTTCCTTCTCAAAAGTATGACGACGCTTCCTGATCGAACGGATTACGCTTCAACATAGCAATACCAAGGAAGCGGCCGCCATCCTTTTATAGATGCGGCGGCTATATATTATGAGGATTGTCACGAAAAACACCGAAAGGCGCAAAGAGACAGATACCTATCATCGTGCATTCTTGTGTTTTTGTGGCCATTACTCTACACCCTTCGAATCTCAATGTTTAATCGCCGGAGCAATAAAGGCGAATTGAAAGCAAAGAGCGCCAGCCATGACTCTCTCTGCAACGCCTATACACGCCATCATTCCCATCCGCTCAATGTTAACTATTCAGCTCTCCACTTTTCGAAAATCACAAAAGCCCACCAACGACAAAAATAAACAGAACCATAAGCACAAGAAATACGACGGGGAATACCGCCGGAATCACAACCAGAGACACAGGGCGTGATCTCATTTTAACAAGGTCTTCGTCAAATGAGAGGAATTGGGCTGATCTGTTGCTGAGAAAACAAAGAAGATTTCCGGGGCTAGCAAAATGTGCGGCAGTAATTTCTTTACCAATAAGTTCCGGACACTTTTTCCTAGGGCTTGTTAACACAACGGGAGCATATCCACCGTCAGCGCAAAGTGAATGAAGGCGATTACGTCGAGTCTCTCAAAGCGGGAGAAGATCCGCCGGAATCCTTTCAACCGGCGGAATAAGCGCTCTACCTCGTTTGCCGCTTGTACATTTCCTTGTCGTACTCTCAGGGATTAAGGCGATTGACTGGGCGGAACAACCGGAACGAGGTCCAGATCGAATACCAACTGCCGAGTTTCGTCACCTTCGTATGCCTTGTCCATCAAAACATTACAAATGCCAGTTGGACGACCTGAGCCCCAGTCGGCAAGCCGCTTGCAGCCTTCCGGACCATCGCTCGCTTGACCGGGAGATAATGAGAAGTCCAATGCGACCCGGGCGTTGGCAGCAATCAAATGGATCTTGGTCGTCCAGCCGCCACGGGACTTGCCGATGGATTACCGGCCGTTTTTTTAATGCGCCGGTTCCGTCGGGATGCACCTTGATCGAAGTGCTGTCAAGGGATACGGCTTCAAGGTTGATCTTTACGATTTGTTGCTTTTGCAACTCATCGAACACCTTGGCCAGCATGCCTTTCTTCGCCCAGCGGTTCATGCGGGTGTAGATAGTATGCCAGTTTCCGAAGCGGGCGGGGAGTCCCCGCCACTTGCAACCATGCTCGTCCACATAGAGAATGGCGTTCAAACCTCGATATTGAAAAGAGTTACGCTTCCGCGCTGAACCGGCAACACCTGAGCGAACTTGTCGTACCGGGCTTTGGTTAATGACCCAGTCGCAAAAACCGAAGTTAAAGAACTTTTACAGGTCAACTTGTGGAAGATCGGTCCGTGGGCCTACTCATCCTTGTCAATGCCGATGAAGATATGACAAAAAATGTTCTACCACTTCTTTTGGATAAGCGGGAAACGACTTTTAATCAGTGTACACAAAAATACATAAGAGTTTGTGACATAGAAGCGGACGTGTTGTGTGAGCTCAACAACATTGATCCAGCGACCTCACTCGGATACCCGCCGTATTCCGATGACGCATTGGAATACGTGCAAAAAACCGTTTGCAAAGAGTAGAACATGTTCGCTCCTTCAAGTCCCATAATTTTCGTGAAACCCTTCGTCTGGCGGTCTATAGTGGACGATTAGCATGTAGGGGATTATTTGATGGGACATAATAAAAGAACATGGGTGACGGCGATGTTCCGGATCGGGATTTCGGGCAGCTTAACGGCCCTGAATGCAAACGCCGGCAGCCTGTTCGGAACCAACGAGCCACCTGTGATATCCATCGCGGAGCTGGAAAAATCCATCGACACCGCGCATGACAATACCTGCTCGCATATTATCTCGCTGGCCGGATGGGTTGACTCGTTTTTCGACGATCCGGAATATACCGACGATGAAGTGGCCGATGCCCGGGCCAGCGTTCAGCAAAGCGTGACCTTTTACCGGAATCTCGATCCAACATTTAAAACCCGCGTCCGCGCCAGCGTCAACCTGCCCAAACTGAACCGGAAACTCCGGCTGAGTTTTGAAGGCAACGATGAATGGTATTCCGACAGCTTTATCGGCGGCATTCAGGAAACCATTGAAGAGTCCACGCGGGAATCCCTCAACGATCCCTCGCTGCGCCTGCTGTATCTGTTCCTGAATAATCCGAACGTCGATCTAGGCATGAGCGGCGGGGTTCGCCTGAGCGAAGATGCCTTCTATGCCGGACCGCGCCTCAAGCTGCGTCACGATCTCGGTGCAGGCTGGAATGCCAAGCTGACCCATCGCACCTACTGGTATACGACGGATAACCTGAAGGCCAAAACCGAACTCCGGTTTGACCATCTGATCGGTCAACACAACCTTTTCCGCCAATCCATTCGCTCAAACTGGGACGAAGAGAAACATGACGACGTCGGATTCCGGCACACCGTCACCTCATCCATCACGCAGGCCTTTAAGAATGACAGCGCGCTGCGTTATGCCTGGTCCTCATCGCATCAAACCCGGCCGGATCCCCGCTGGACCTCGACGACGCTGTCCATCGGATACCGGCAAAGCATCTGGCGGAAATGGATCATTATCGAAGCGGCCCCCTTCGTAACCTGGGAAGATCAGTTTGGCTGGGATCCCAAACCGGGCCTCGCAATCTCGCTCAGTACCCTTTTTGAAAAAGAGCCGCCGGAAACGCCTTAAAACGGCGCCGGACACTCCAGTCGAATCGGATCGCCGGTTTCCGGATGGACAAATGCGAGCATTTCGGCGTGCAGCATCAGGCGCTCCGCCGGATGGCCGTAAATCCGGTCGCCGACAATCGGATGACCAATGCTCTGCATATGGACGCGCAACTGATGCGAGCGGCCTGTTTTAGGATAAAGCGCCATGCGGGTCGTGTCGCTGCCGCGCTCGATCACGCGCCATTCGGTTATGGCCTTTTTACCGCGCACACAGTCCACCAGATGCCGGGGCGGCAGGCGCTGCGTCATATCCTTGCGCATTGGATAGTCGACCATTCCTTCATCCCGTTCGACCATCCCCTCCACCACCGCGACATACTGTTTTTCGGTTTCGCGCTTTTCAAACTGCATAGAGAGGTTGCGCTGTGCTTCAGGCGTGCGCGCAAAGAGGATCAATCCGGAGGTCTCCATGTCGAGCCGATGTACCATCAGCGCATCGGGGAAGGCATCCAGCACGCGGGAATAGAGGCAATCCTGTTTGTCCGGGCCCCTGCCCGGCACCGACAGGAGTCCGGTCGGCTTATCGACCGCAAGCATCGTGTCGTCGTTATAAATGAGTTCCAACATCCGGACATGCTTATCCGATTTGACGGAACCTTACGACCGAAACCATCCGCTTTATTCCTGCGGCGCCGGACTCCGCGCGTGCTCTTTGAAAAAGCGGACCATCAGGGGCGGCGCTTCCTCGGGAAATCGATGCCCTCCGGGATGAATCAGACTGATAAACGGGGTTCCGCCTTCGGACGGATAACATGTGGCCGCAAGATCTCCGGATGTCGCCCAGGGCGTTCCTGCATCCGCGCAACGGTTCAGTTTCCGGATAAACTGCATGGTCTGCTCCTGCCACGCATATTTGACCAGCGGATCCGTCCGTCCAGCCAGATGCAGCGCCGGCAACGGGGTCGTTATCTGCATCCGCGAACGGCCGACCGCTGCGGATGACGGCGCCACCGCAGCAAACAGCGCGCTGCGCGCCGCCCACAGGCAATAGGTGAAACTGCCGCCATTGGAGTGGCCGGTGCAATAAATCCGGTCGGCATCAATCTCCTCTTTCAACGCATCGTAGACCGCATCAAAAAATTTCAGATCCCGGTTGTCGGCGTCAGCAGGATCCGCATTCCAGCCGCTGCGCTTTCCCTCGGGGTCGGTCAGCTGGCCGACGGTGGGAAGCCCCTGCATGTCACTGCTGTCCAAAACAGCAAATAGGTTAGGTTTGACCTGCTGATTTCTCTCGGGGAAAGAGTCTTTGATCGCTGTTTTTCAA
>JAFGVP010000155.1 GCA_016937945.1 Pontiellaceae bacterium
GGAGTTTCGTGGCTGGGAATATATTTCGACTTTTCGGAGACAAAGTTAACGCCCTTTTCGCCGTCACGCGCCATGAGGTCCAGGATAATATCCGCCACCTGGGTCACCTGATCGAGGCCGATGTAGGCATCGACTTCCGGCAGCTGCTCCGGCAGCTGGTCGGCATAACGCTGGGCCAGGCAACCGGCCACGATAATTTTCTGGCGGTCCCGACCGTTTGCGCGACGCTCCTCAATCAGCTCCTCAATCGTACCCAGACTTTCCGCCTTGGCATCGTCGACAAAGGAGCAGGTGTTGACAATCAGCACATCGGCTTCCGCCGGATCGGCGGTAAACGCCATACCCGCCTCGCCCAGACTGCCCATCATGACTTCTGAATCCACCAGATTCTTTGCGCAACCCAGCGAAACCATTCCAACGATTAATTCCTGTTTCATAATATCCTTACTTGCCCAGCCGTCTATCACGGCTTTATTTCCCGCCTGATTAATCCATCTCCAGCGGCATCAGCCTGAACGGCATCAGGTGGGTTGCATTGCCATACATGGTGTGTTCGCGCGAAAGATTCCAGAACCCGTCCTTTGCTTCGCTTTCGGCATCATCATGATCAATCACCGCCCAGCACAGGCCGACGGTTTTTCCCTCGGAAAGAATCGACGGCACCGAACGTGACGGATCGTTTCCGGCATAATCGAAGGGCGTGATCCAGAACTCAAGCGTTATCCGACCCGGCCCGCCCGGTTCGACATCATAGCGGCACATTGCGTCTGAATACGGCGCCTTCGCAATCCACGGCTGGCAACCCCAGACAAACGCCCACTCTTTATCCAGCGCCGGTGTGAAAATATGATAGTTCTGCGCCTGCACCCCGTGGAATGCGTTGAATGCGGTTCCGGGATCCATCGCCTTGTCGGGATGAAAACGATCGATAAACGGGCCGCCGGAGCGGTCGCCGTCGACCACCAGTTCAAAGATATCGTTATGCATTCCGGGGCGCGAAAAATCCCAGTAATTGTCATACGCCTCGTAGAGCACATAGAGCCGGTTCATGCCCTCCACCCAGCCGACCGTTACCGAGACATCCAGCGTTTCGGGCGCCGGAGCCCTGTATTTCCCGCTGTCATCGCGCATCTGATCCATGCCGATCGCATAGCCTTCCGGCACGATTTTCCAGTCATCGGCTTTGCCGTCAATGACCGGAACCCGGTCTGCAGGAAACTGAAATATCTTAAAAACGCGCCGGTCCCGTTCCGGAAAACGCAGCGACGCCGTCACCGCAAAATGGTCGGAAACACAGCGGCCTCCGGGCATGGAATGGTCGATGGCAGCGGCCAGCACAGTCACCTCCGGTGCCGTCAGGATATAATCAATTTTTGCGCCGCCGGTTTCGCCCTGAAACCGATTAAAGGTACCGACGGTGGTTTCCAGCGGATGCAGCACCCGGAAGGTATCGACCATCGTCACATGCGTCCACGCCGTCAGATCGTCGCACGCCTCGCCCTTCAGGTAACGCACCGGCCGGCTGTCTTCCGCCGCATTGAAATCGCCGGTGAGAACAAATGGAACCGTGCGGTCGCCCGCGTCAATCCGCCGGGAAACCAGACGCACTCCGTTCAGGCGGGCCTCCTCCGACATATGATCCAGATGAGTGTTGTAGTGATAAAAGCGTTCGCCGGTGGCGCGTTCCGACAACAGCGCCCAGGTGCAGATCCGTACGCAGGCGGCCTCCCAGCCCTTGGAACAGATTTCCGGGGTTTCCGACAACCAGAAGGTTCCGGAATCGAGTACTTCGAAACGGGTGGCATCATACAGGATGCAGGAATATTCGCCGGCTTCGCCGCCGTCGCGGCCGATGCCGACCTCGCCATACTGCGGCAGCGCAGCCCGGATTTCATCAATCTGGAAGCGCAGCGCCTCCTGCAGGCCGATGGTGTCGGCGCCGGACCGACCAAGCTGGCCGATCAGCAGCTCTCGCCGGCTGTTCCAGTCGTTTTCGCCGTCACCCGCCGTACCGTAGCGGATGTTGTAGGACATGACGTTTACATCGAGCGCCTGCGAAACCGGGGCCGTCAGAAGCAGACAAAGGCAGAGACTAAATATATGGCGTTTTAAATACATGCCCCGAAAATAGCAAAGGATGCGGTGAAAGCAATGGCAAGCGTCGCAACACCTGCATGACCGCGTTTCCCCATATCGAAGCAAAATATACCCATCGCTTTTACGTGATTATCTTGATCATGTTTGTAATATTACCGGTCTGAAGAGAGGATTCGTGCTGGTTTTAAGTTCATGAAAAAGAAGCTACAGGTATTACTTCTCGACCACCGGGACGACGGACTTGCGGTGGTGGTGGCGCGCTGCCTGAAACGGGCCGGCGCATACAAGGTCCACTGTATCAGCTCTATCAAGGATCATGACCTGACGATCGCCCTGCATTGCCGGCTTCAGCATGACCGGCTGGATTCCGCCGAAAACATGCTGACGGCGGTTGAGCGCTATCATGCCAAATTTCCCATTGATATCGTGATGCCGGTGCATGAAACCGCGATTAAACTGGCCGCAGAGATCGCCCCGGAACTCAACCGTTTCACCCGTCTTGCGCTTTGTCCTTCGGCCGACCTATGCAGCCGGATTGACAACAAGTGGCATTTTCATGAACTGATGACCTCGTTCGACATCCGGGTTCCACGCTGTATCCTGCCCGATCGCGATCCGGAACGGCTGACCGATCAGTTATCGAACTGGACGTTCCCGGTCATGATCAAGCCGCACCATGGAAAAGGCGGTTATGGAATCCGCAAATGCAATGGTATCGATGAGGTGCTGGCCGCACTGGACGCGGCGCCCGACGACGAACCGATGCTGATTCAGGAGTTTATTCCGGGCACTGACATGGGCTGCAGCTTTATCAGCCACCAGGGCCGTATCGCAGCCCACACCATTCAGCAGACGATGATCCACCAAAATCAGTCCTACACCTCCGGTCTGGGCATTCGATTCAGGAAGAATGAAGTCATTTCCGGCATGATCGCCGACTTTGCCCGTAAAAGCAACTGGTCGGGTGTCGGCAATATGGACCTGCGGATCGACGAACGAACCGGGAATGTCTATGTGCTCGAACTCAATCCCCGCTACTGGCAGACCCTGCTCGGATCCCTCGCCATGGGCATCAACTTTCCCGATATGCATTGCCGGCTGACCATGGATCACGACATTCAGACAGTAAATCTCCGCGAAGGGGATTGGATCAACCTTCACATGGTGGGATATGACCTGACCAACCTGCGCAACCTCAAGCCGGGGTCATGGGGCCTGCTTTTCAACATCTGCCTACGGGAATTCGTTACTGAACCGCTTATGGAAGCCTATTTTTTCAGCCACGGCCTCAGGCAGTATCTGCACGGAAAATACTCCCGACTGAAACACCGACTGATCCCTTCGTCATGAATTCATGAGGCTCTTTCAGAGCGGCCCGGAACCGCAACGATTGATCCGTTGGTTAAACGGCGGGATTTCCGAGAAATGGCCCGCGCTGCAGGATGCGAAGGAATCTAGGTAGATTTTTAGGGAGAAGGGACTGGTTGTTCGCACCACTCATTCAGAAAAGGTGTGCAGCAACGAAGAGCATGACTCAAGCGCTTGTACCATCTCCGCGTCGCTTCGATACGGGCGTTCTATGTCGTGTGCCCGGAGCGTATTTGATGCAGAATATGCACAAGTCCGAGGCATTCAGGAAGAGATATCCGCAAAAGGGCCGCACCGCCTTAAAATTGCAATGGGCGATCCCGTGAAACGATCGGTGCAATTCAGGCTCTCTGTTTAGGGAATTCGTTGATTTCCAGCAGAAAGCTGAACCGGATAACCAGCAAAAAACAACCTCAAACGATTGCATTTTCGCAAACGCTTTAGTAATCCATTCAAAATGGTTAAATGGGGGTCTGTTGTGTTTCGCTTATTATATCTATTTCTCTTTCTCGTCATAATGGCTTTTGCTCCCGGTATTCGTGCGGATTCCGGGCTGTATATCAGCGAAATCATGGCCGACAACGACGGCTCGCTACTCGACCGCTATGGAGACGAATCCGACTGGATTGAGCTCTACAATGCATCATCGAACAGCATCGATCTGGCCGGATGGTATTTGACGGATAATCCGACCAACCTGACTCAGTGGGCGTTTCCCTCCACGAACCTTCCATCCAGAAGCTTTCTCGTTGTTTTTGCATCGGACCGCAATGAAACCGTGGCCGGAGAAGAGCTGCATACGAACTTTAAACTGAGCGCATCCGGCGAATACATTGCACTCGTTCAGCCGGACGGAACGACCATCGAGAATGCCTTCCCCTTTCCTGAACAGCTCGAGGATGTTTCGTGGGGATATGCCTTTTCCGGCGGCGGAAGCACGACAACCGCCGTTCTGGTTGACTCCGGCGCCGCATGTTCGGCCTACGTTCCGACCACCTCAACCGATGCGGCCGGATGGAAGGATGCTGCATTTGATGACAGCAGCTGGCCGGCCGGAAGAACCGGCGTCGGCTATGAGCGCAGCTCGGGATACGATTCTCTGATCGGGCTGGATATCGAAAGCAGCGCCTACGGCCGGAACGCGTCGGTCTATATCCGCGTCCCGTTCACCTATTCCGGCGACCCGGTTACCACGATGCGCCTGCACATGAAATATGATGACGGCTTTGTCGCCTACCTGAACGGCACCCTGCTCACACAGGCGAACGCCCCGAGCTCTCTCGCATGGAACAGCAATGCAACGTCGTCGCATTCCGACAGCGACGCCGTGGTCTTTCAGACCTTTGATGTTTCAGATGCGGCCGGCGCCCTGCGGGATGGAGCCAACGTACTCGCGATCCAGGGAATGAATGTGAGCACCACCTCGTCCGATATGCTCTGCGCCCCGCTGCTCGACTCCACCACCGTCAGCTTCGGATCAAGTGCCATCCTGCCGGAAGGAACCGGTATGCTGGCGGCTCCGACGCCCGGAGCGCCGAACAAGGCCATCACGTATATCGGCTATTGCGAGACCCCGCAGATCGGCACAGAACATGGATTCTTCAATGCCCCGTTCCAGGTCAGCATCACGAATATCACGGATGGTGCCGTGGTTCGCTATACCACGGACGGATCGACACCCACGGAATCCAACAGCACGCTTTACACCGGACCGATCACGATCAGCGGCACCACGCTGTTGCGGGCGTCGGCGTTTAAGAGCGGCCACCAGCCCAGCACGCCGGTCACCCGGACCTATCTATTCGTTAATGATGTCCTGAAGCAGGATGGCAGCGGGTTGCAGTCCTACGGCTACTGGGGCCACGCCGGCCCCGACTGGGCGGTGAATCCGGGTCTGACCAATAGTGTGATAACCGACAGCAGCGGCGAAACCTTCATGTTGGCGGATGCCCTGCTGGACCTCCCGACGGTCTCGCTCGTAACCGACTGGGATAACTGGTGGAGCGACGATGACGGGCCGATCCTGCCGGACGGGGTCACGCCCTGGCAGGGCATTTATGCCGACCCTATCGGGGAAAACGGCGTGCGCCGCCCCGTCTCCATGGAATTTTTCACCGCCGACGGATCGGAAAGCTTTACCGAAAACGGGCAGGTCAGCGTTGTGGGCGGCGGCATCGGGGGCACCAGCGCGGATCGCTGGAAGACCGACAAGCTTTCCATGCGGGTGGCGTTCACCGACAAACTCAACTACCCGGTCTACGGCGAAGATGCGGCGCAGAAATATAACGGACTGGTGCTCGATGCCCATCTGGGATTCTCCTGGGCGCACAGCCAGAGCTCGGGCCAGCGGGCCCATCCCAAATACCTGACCGACGCCATCGCATCCGACATGCAGAACCGCATGAGCGGAAAAGGCGCGCCTCACGGGCGCTTTGTCCATCTCTACCTGAACGGCCTTTACTGGGGCCTGTATGACATGCATGAACGGCCGGACGAACACTTTGCCGCCGAATACTTCGGCGGGCAGAATGAGGATTATGATTCCATCAAACACTGGCCTGACGACACGGATTCCGCCGATTCCGACCACGATGGCGATCCCTACAACGATAACATCACCAACGGCGACGATGCCGACCTGCAGTCCCTGCTGGCCCTGTCGCGCTCCGGCCTCAGCTCGCTTTCCAGCTATCAGGCCATGGATTCGCGGCTCGATATTGACGGACTGATCGACTATCTGCTGGTCAACTTTTTCTACGGGAACAACGACTGGGCGCATAAAAACTGGTATACGACGCATAACGCGGTCGAGCCGGACGGGCTCTGGCGCTATCACTGCTGGGATGTCGAGCACATCATCGAAGTGTCCATGTCCAGCTTTGATGTTGCGTCGTCGATCACCTGCGATGTCACCGGCAAGGACAACTCCGGCGGCCCGACCGAGATTCATCAGGATCTGACGGCCAACGCCGAATACCGGCTGCGCTTTGCCGACCATGTGCACAACCATTTCTTCAATGGCGGCACCATGACGGTCGACACCGCAACCGCTCTCTTCTGGAGCCGCGTGCAGGAGATGGAAATGGGCATGCTCGGCGAGGCTGCCCGCTGGGCCGACAATACGCCGGGCGAAGGCCACGGCTGGGATGAATGGTTCGACCAGATGACCCAGATCCGGGATCTCTACCTTCCCTACCGCAGTGCCATTGTGCTCAGCCAGCTTCAATCCCGCGGCCTGTATCCGTCCACCGCCGCGCCGGAATTTGAAGTCAACGGATCCCGTCAGCACGGCGGACTGATCGACGCATCGAATCCGGTCACCATTGATTCCGAATACACCGTCTATTACACCACCGACGGATCGGACCCGCGCGCGGTCGGCGGCGCCGTGGCCGGTTCGCAGTACACCGGACCGCTGTTCTTCAGCCAGCCGACCCGGCTCAAGGCCCGGGCCTATAACGGCGGACAATGGAGCGCCCTGTGCGATGCGGAGTTCCTGACCGCCGAGGTCCCGCTGGCCATCACGGAACTGATGTATCATGCGCCCAGCAACCAGCTCGATTTTATCGAGATCCGGAATATTTCGCAGGAATCGGTGGAGCTCCATGGCTACAAAATCGACAGCGCCGCCGAATTCAAGCTTCCCGATGCCTCGCTCGCACCCGGACAGTTTCTCGTTGTCATTAAGGATATTGACGCATTCAGCGCGGCCTACGACACCAACGGCATGTTCATTGCCGGCGAATACAAAAACGATTTCGACAACAGCGGCGAAAAGGTGGAGCTCGAATTCTGGAATCATGACCTGATCAGCTTCCGCTATTCCGATGCGCGCAATTGGCCGCAAGCGGCCGATGGCGCCGGCCATTCGCTGGTGCCGCTCGATTCCGCCATCGATGACGAGGCCGACGGATCGCTCAATTATGGCGGCAACTGGCGGGCGAGCACCTATATCGGCGGATCGCCGGGTTGGGTTGATCCCCTGCCGCCGGCAACGGTTTTGCTCAACGAAATCACGGCGCATACGGATACCGGCGAAGATCCGCCGTTTGAATCGAACGACCAGATCGAGCTGTATAATCCGACGGGATCGGATGTCACCCTGAACGGCTGGTATCTGAGCGACGATCGCAGCGAACTGCATAAATGGGCGATTCCCGCCGGCACGGTGGTGCCTGCTCATGGCTTCGTGCTTTTTGACGAAGATGATTTTCATCCGGACCGCGTGGCAGGCTTTGGACTGGACAAGGCGGGCGAGGAAGTCGTGCTCAGCGCGCCGGACCGCATCGTGGATGTGATCCGCTTCAAGGGGCAGCTGAACGGAGCTTCGCTCGGCCGCTATCCCGACGGCGCAGCGGATTGGCTGATGACGCTTCCGACGCCGGAAGCCGCAAACCAGCCGATTCCGGAATCGGTCTGGATCAGCGCGCTGATGTATAATCCGCCGGCGCCTGCCGGTTATGAAAACGGAAACGTCCTGGAATATATCCAGCTCGAAAACCGGGCATCCGGCAGTGTCTTTTTCAAAACATCGGCTGGCGCATGGCGCATCGACGGCGGCGTCTCCTACACCTTCCCCGATGGGTTCAAGCTGACGGCCGGCGAAAAGGCCTGGCTGGTTTCCTTTGATCCGACGGACTCCGCCCTGCTGGATTTATTCTGCTCGACCTATGGATTGGACGCGGAAGAAGAGACCGTTCTCGGACCTTACAGCGGTCAGCTTTCAAACGAAGGCGAGCGCGTGGCCCTTGAGCTTCCGCAGGATTCCGACGATCCGCTCTATCCGGAGGATATCTCCTGGGTCGTGGTGGACGAACTGTTTTACTTTGACCGTTCTCCGTGGCCGACCGAAGCCGATGGCTCCGGTGCGCCGCTGATCCGGACGGGCCGGACCGGCTGGGGCGTAACCACCGAGGCCGATCAGGATGCCGACCAGCTGGATGATGCCTGGGAAAATGCTTTTTTTGGTTCGTTGTCCCAAACAGGTTCCGACGACTTTGACCACGATGGTTTCAGCAACCTGCAGGAAAGCATCTGCGGTACGGACCCGACCGATAACGCCTCGTTTTTCCGCATCGAACGGATCGAGGTGCCGGAGATTGAGTGGACCGCCGTAACGGGCCGGACCTATTCGGTTTACTGGACCGACGATCTGCAACAGCCTTTCGTGCAGATTGCGACCGTAATCACGTGCGGCAGCTTTTCGGAGGGGCAGAATACGACCACCGGAACCGGGTACTATTTCATCGCGGTGGAACACGAATAGGCATGCGGGATTGAGTGGCGGAAACAGCTGGCCTTTCGCCTATTGCGCGTATGTATTCGTTGAACATCCTTTAGCAATAACATACTATTAGTGCTTGTTTTGCCTGAAAGGATTACGCATGTCACACTCTGTCCGCCTGTTGAAACCGCTCTTTTGCACCCTTGCCGTCCTGTGCCCAATCCATGCCGGTGCGACCGTGTATATCAGCGAAATCATGGCCGACAACAGCGGCTCCCTGATGGATTCCGATGGTGATGAATCCGACTGGATCGAGCTTTATAACAATTCCGGCGCCGCTGTCAGCCTGAACGACTGGTACCTGACAGATCAATCCACGAATCTCACCCAATGGGCGTTTCCAAATGTCGAAATCAGTGCACATTCTTATCTGATCATCTTTGCCTCCGGCAAGGATCGGGCGGTTGTCGGAAGCGAACTGCACACCAATTTTAAACTGAGCGCCGACGGCGAATATCTTGCGCTGGTCCATGCGAATGGAACAACGCTGGAAGACGCCGTCAGCTTTCCGGCAATGCCCGAAGATATTTCATTCGGTTATGCATTTCCTACCAGCTCGGCCACGTCTCTTGTCCTGAATGCCGGCGCACCCTGTACCGCCCACATTCCGACCAACTCAACCGATGCAGCCGGCTGGCCGCTCCCGGTTTTCGATGATTCCTCCTGGCGGTCCGGCACAACCGGCGTGGGCTATGAAACCGGATCCGGCTATGCGAGCCTTATCGGTCTGAACGTGGTTTCCATGTATGGCAACACCCCGAGCGTGTACATCCGCGTTCCGTTTGAGGTGTCCGACGCCAGCTCTGTAAACAGCCTGCTGTTGAGCATGAAATATGACGACGGCTTCGTGGCCTATCTTAACGGGACACAGGTTCAGACCGCCAACCTGGCCGAATCAACGGCGTGGAACAGCACCTGTTATGACCACGCAGACAATCTTTCGGCTCTGTTCGAGGAGTTTGACCTCTCGTCCTATGCTTCCCTGCTCCACGAGGGGGCCAATCTGCTTGCTATTCATGGCTTCAACCAGAGCGCCTCATCGTCCGACCTCCTGTTTGTTCCCCGGCTGGAAGTAGGCTATGCCGGCGAAATGGATACGTCCTCCATCGGCCTGCTCTCTTCGCCGACACCCGGGGCCGCTAACACCGGACTCTCCTATGACGGATTTACGGAAGCACCGGTTTGCTTTCCGGAACACGGATTCTTCGACGCCGCGTTTCAGGTAACGATTTCCAACATCACCGCCGGCGCCGAAATTCGCTACACCCTCGACGGCTCGGAACCGACTTCTTCGAGCCCGCTCTACACGGGGCCGCTCACCGTCAGCACCACCACAACCCTGCGGGCAAAGGCTTTTCTCGATGGATGGAAACCCTCGTTCTCGAAGACCGCGACCTATCTTTTTCTCGATGACGTTGCTGCCGAGCCCCGCAGCCAGACATGGATCAACAGCAATCCCATCATCACCGGGATGGATTCCGGCGTACTCGCCAAGAACTATTACGATGCTTCAAACCAGCTCTGCTCCGTTCAAGACGCACTGCTGGCGATTCCGACCATTTCGGTGGTTACGGACGACGACAATCTGTACAGCGAGGCCGACGGCATCTACGTGAACCCCGCACAACGCTGGGAACGGCCGGCATCGGTCGAGCTGATCAATCCCGATGGAAGCAAAGGCTTCCAGGTGAATGCCGGCCTGCGTATCCGCGGCGGATGGAGCCGCCACAACGGCTATGCAAAGCATGCCTTGCGGCTTCTTTTCAAAAAGGAATACGGCTCCGGGAAACTCCGTTATCCGCTCTTTGAAGACGAAGGCGTGGATGAATTCGACAATGTCGACCTGCGCACGGCAATGAATTATAACTGGACGCTCCCGGTGGATGGACAGGAGCGGAACACCTTCCTGCGCGATATTTTTTCCCGCGACAGCGCCGGCGCCATGGAAACCTCCTACACCCGCAGCCGCTACTACCATCTTTACCTGAACGGAAAATACTGGGGCCTCTACATGACCGAGGAACGGCCGGAAGCCAGCTATGCCGCCTCCTACTTCGGCGGCGATCCGGCGGACTATGACGTGATCAAGACCACCTCATGGACCGATCCGGGCTGGTACGAGGTGGAAGCCACAGACGGCACACTCGATGCCTATAACCGCCTCTGGTCCGCCGCCATGGCCGGATTCTCGGATAACGCCGCCTACTTTGCCGTGCAGGGGATGGATGAAAACGGCGAACCGAATGAAACGAAAGAGAAGCTGGTGGATGTCGATAACCTGATCGATTACCTGCTGCTGATCTATTACACCGGTGCATCCGACAACAACATCACCGTCTTCCTGAATGCGCTCAACAACCTGTACGGCATCTATAACCGGGAAAATCCAGACGGATTCAAATGGCTCCAGCACGACTGCGAGCATTCGCTCGACACCTCCACACAACTCGACCGCACCGGCCCCTTCACCGACTCAAAGTTTCTGCAGGCTAACTATTTCAACCCGCAGACCCTGCATGAAAAACTGCTCGGAAATGCGGAATATCGACTCACCTTTGCCGACCGGGTATACCGCCATTTTTATAACGGCGGAGCGCTCACCCGGGCCGAAAGCGAAAGTCGCATGGATCGCCGTCAGGCGCAGATCGACCGGGCCATTATTGCCAACGCCGCCCGATGGGGAAGTACCAGCCTCGACCGCGACACCTGGCTGACCGCCGCCGCCAGAGCCCGCGCTTTCTTTGCCGGCCGCGAAAATGCCGTAATCGGCTATCTCAATGCCGACGCCCTCCTGCCGTCCATCGACCCGCCGCAGATCAGCCCGGCCGGCGGAACGGTTGCAAGCGGTACCGAAGTGACCCTTTCCGCGGATGAGGGAACCATTTACTACACTACCGACGGAAGCGATCCGCGCGCGATCGGCGGCGCTGTGGCCGGCAGTGCCTATACCGGACCGATCATCATCACCGCGCCGACCAAGATCAAGTCCCGCGCCCTCAGCGCCAGCGATGAATGGAGTGCGCTGTGCGAAACGGTTTTCCTGACGGATGAGGTTCCGCTGGCCATAACGGAGCTGATGTATCATGCGCCGAGCAATCAGCTCGATTTTATCGAGATCTGCAATATTTCCGATGAACCCGTCAACCTCTATGGCTACAAGCTCGACAGCGCCGTCGATTTTAAATTCAAGAACGGTGCGGTTCCCGTCCTTGCACCGGGACAGTTCCTGGTGGCCATCAGGGATATCGATGGATTCTGTTCGGCCTACTACACCAACGGAGTTTCCATTGCCGGCGAATACAAAGGTGATTTCGACAACAACGGCGAAAAGGTGGAACTCGAATTCTGGAACAACGACCTGATCACCTTCCGCTATTCCGACGCACGCAACTGGCCGCAGGCGGCCGACGGCGCCGGCCATTCGCTGGTTCCGTTCGATTGCGCCATCGATGACGAGCCCGCCGGATCGCTCAACTATGGAGGAAACTGGCGTGCGAGCACCTGTCCGGGAGGTTCCCCCGGATTTCCCGACGGACTGCCGCCGGTGGCGGTCCTGCTTAATGAGATCACCGCCCACACGGATACCGGCGAGGATCCCCCGTTTGAATCGAACGATCAGATCGAGCTGTATAACCCGACCGCTTCCGCCATCACGCTTAACGGCTGGTACCTGAGCGACGATCTCGGCGAACCACTCAAGTGGGCGATTCCTTCAGGAACCGTGATTCCGGCCCACGGCTTTGTCCTCTTTGACGAAGATGATTTTCATCCGGGCCGTGTGGAAGGCTTTGGACTGGACAAAGCGGGCGAGGAAGTCGTGCTCAGCGCGCCGGACCGCATCGTGGATGTAATCCGCTTCAAGGGTCAGCTGAACGGCGCATCGCTCGGCCGCTATCCCGACGGCGCGCCGGACTGGCTTATGACACTTCCAACGCCGGAAACGACCAATGTGCTCTTCCCGGAAACGGTGCGGATCAGCGGGCTGATGTATAACCCGCCGGCACCGGCCGGGTATGCCAGCGGCGACCTGATGGAATATGTGCAGATTGAAAACCGTTCGGCCGGCACCTTCAGTTTCAGCTCAACCGCCGGCGCCATGCGCGTGGACGGCGGCATTTCCTACACCTTCCCGGACAACTTCTCGCTGGAATCCGGCAAACGGCTCTGGCTGGTCCCGTTCGACCCGGCGAACACCGTCCTGCTGAATCTGTTCTGTGCTACCTATGGGCTGAACAAGACGCAGGAAACGATTCTCGGTCCCTATGACGGCCACCTATCGAACGAAGGCGAACGCGTGGCCATCGAATGGCCGCAGGAATCAGACGACCCGCTTTATCCGATGGATATTTCCTGGGTGGTGCTTGATGAGCTCTACTATTTCAACCAGTCGCCGTGGCCGGACGAAGCCGATGGTACCGGCTATGCGCTGGTGCGCAGCAGCCTGACTGAATGGGGCGTTCCGACTCCGAACGACACCGATGCCGACCGTCTGGATGACGAATGGGAAAACGCCTTTTTCGGAAACCTGACTGAAACGGGATCTGATGATTATGACCAGGATGGGTTCAGCAACCTGCAGGAAAAAATCGCCGGTACGAACCCGACCAACTCCGCCTCCTATTTCCGGATTGAAGGCATCGATACGCCATCCATTCACTGGACGGCGGTCGCGGGCCGGACCTATTCGGTCTACTGGACGGATGACCTGCAACAGCCTTTCATGCAGGTGGCTTCCGGCATTACCGAGGGCAGTTTCGCCGGCGCCCAGAACCCGACCAACGGAGCCGGATACTATTTCATCGCCGTGGAGAGTGACTGATCCCGCGCCTAGGCCGGCCAGTATTTATCAATATGCGCGATACAGTGACCGACGGTTTCCGGACCCGACTCTTCGAGCAGGATGCTCATGCCGGGGCCGGCGGCATGAATCAAGCGGCAAAGGCGCTCATAATCGAGAATGCCGAAGCCGGTGGGAATCTGCTTATACCCGCCGTCATCGATGGAAAAATCCTTGGCGTGGATAATCTTGATCCGGTCGCCATAGAGCTGGAACGGCTCTTCAATCATACGGGCCTGATCGGCCGCATTGTCGGCATTGATCAGGTTGACCGGGTCATGAATCACGACCAGGTTGGTCGACTGGATTTCATCCAGCAGGCGCTTCATTTTTTCAGGAGTGGAGGTGGTGTGATGCGTTACCGCCTCAACCGCCACCTTGACACCGTGCAGTTCGGCCTCCGCCACCAGCTGCTCCATAGTGCGGAGCATGGCCTGGAAGTTTTCTTCGCTGCCGGTATCCGGATGGGCGGAATAGTCGGCATTGGGCGTTCCCGTTTCAAGACCGACCAGGCTGCCGCCCAGATCGCGCACATGGCGGAGATGATCCTTGAAAAATTCAATGAGTCCGGCGCGAACCGTGAGGTCCGGATGGATTGGATTGATGTAGCATCCGAGCACCGCAATCTGAATTCCGTTGCGCTGGAAGGCCTGGCCGATATCCCACGCCAATCCCGGGTTCAGCTGGCCGGGTTTCAGGGACAGCCCTTCAATCGCCGCATTCAGCGCCAGCTGGGCACAGCATAGATTGTTGGAGGCCAATTTTGCCGCCAGCTCATCCGCCGCCAGTTTTCCATAGTCGTGAGCGCGTGCACCAATTCGTTTCATCAGGTCTCCTGCAGCCGGATCACACTCGTTTCACAGAATGCATTCAGCTTGTTGAGCTCCACGCCGGCAAGCAGCACGATCCCCATGCCATGCGTATCGTTCAGCCGCGGGAGCAGGTCGTTAATATAATAGTCGGGAGAGAACGAAAACTCCGATCCGCGACAGACGCCGTGCACATTGCCATCCCGGTCGATCGAAACACGGTTGATCGCCGTCCAGGCTTTCTGTGCCGCGTCGGCATACGGCGCCGGATTTTCCAGCCATCCGAAACGGATGCCGCGGGAGAAGGCATAGATAAACATCGAGGTACAGGAGGTTTCGGGATAGGACTCATAGTGCGTCAGCACCTGATGCCACATACCCTCTTCATCCTGCAGGGCGAGTACCCCTTCGCAGAGATCGCGGAAGAACGTAACCAACTCCGTCCGCTTTTGGTGCGTTTCGGGCAGCACCGCCAGCAGCTCGGAAAGCGAGAAGAGCGGCCAGCCGTTGCCGCGGCCCCATGGAACCCCCGTCGCCAGCTTGCGGTTCAGGTCGTATACATGCGACATGATCTTCTGCTCCGGCAGGTAGAGCCGCTTTTTGAAACCCAGGAACTGATTGGCGGCATCATCGATATAACGCGCATCACCGGTCAGCTGGTAGTAGCGGCAGAGGTACGGAACGCTCATGTAAAGATCATCGGCCCACATGGTCATGTTATGGAACGCATGCATCATATCGCGGCGGTAGAACGTGCCGTCTTCAAAGCGGTCCTGCCGGTTGAAAATATAATCACCGACAAGATGGGCGATCGGCTCATAATCTTTGATATCGCAGTATTTTGCGACTTCCAACATGCAGGAACCGAACGACCCGCAGTCATCAAGGCTGTCAATGCCGGCCAGCAGGTTATGCACATGGGTGGCGCCGCCGAAGGTATCGCGGTCCCACTGGGCATAAGGCCAGGTCGAACAGCAGAACTGGACGTGATCGCGGACATAGTCCTTGATCTCCTGCGATCCCAGCGCCTCCGCCGTATGCAGAAGCCCGTAAATCGTGACGCCCAGCGGATAGTTCCACTGACCGAAAAGCGGGTTTTCATTATAGAGGCGCAGCCAGGTGTCCGGCGCATCGATCCGCCAGTATCCGAGGCCTTCGGCCGTTTCGTGCACCGCAAAGAAATCCTTGAGTGTTTCGAGATCCGGCAGGCGTTCCGGATCAAACGGGCCGGCAAACAGCATGTTGGCAGTACTTCCCTGCAGGTCGCACGGACAAATGGCTTCCACACCTTCCAATGTAAGATCAAATCCCCATCCGGCTTCCGTACCGGTGCAGATTACCATCAGGTCGTGCATTCCGGCCGTCGGCTTAAACACGGCATCCACTTCCGCGCCGTCGCAGAAAACACGCACGCTGCCGGAAATCGCAACCGTTCCGCCCGTCGACTCAAGCTTTGTCCAGCCAATAGCGGTTTTACCGGTTTGCGCACCGAAAATCCGCGCGCAGTTACCCAGTGCCTGTTCCGGCTCGGACCAGCCGATCGCCGGGTTCCAAGCGACACCGGTCTCTTTTTCAGACAGGCCATCGACCGGAAACAGCTCCAGTTCCTTGGACACCGGAAGGGTGAAGAGCCAGCCTTCCTGGCCTTCGCGCTCGACGGAAGGCATCATGAAAACATAGGGGTGCTTGCCGATCCAGGAGCCGAATTTCCACCCGAATCCGCCGCAGGTTTTTTTCGCCCGGATCACAAAGCTGTTCCAGCCCTGCTTCAACGAGAGAGAAATGCGATTGTATTTCTCGGGGTCGCGCTCGGTGAAAATATTGGATTTCCAGACCATTTCGCCGTTCAGGAAAAGTTCCATCGGGCCGTAGCAGTTGAGGTCGAACATCATTTCGCCGTCGGCGCCGGACCACATTTTCGACCACGCGAATACGCATTCTTCGTCCTGCGCATCCGGAAAAAAAGAGTTGAAATCGACATCGTACCGATAGTCATCCGCCCGCTGGATGCCCCGCTGAGAAAAGGCCCGGAAAGTTACATCGCCCCGCGGATTCAGCGCCATATAGTGATCCGCCACGACGGAAAGGGTTTCATCCACCGATCCTCCGATCCGGCCGGCCAGACTTTGCTTATCGTCGAAATAGTATCCCGTATGACTCATAATTCTATCTATTTTCAGGCATCAATCAGGATTGCCCTGCACCCATTTCCGTCCACGGATATCCGTAAGGACAGCAAGACGCACTCTTTCCCCAATATCGGGTTACCTAGGTTGGCAACCATTTGCGATTTCATCAATAACTTGAGGCAAACGAAATATCTACATTTTCAGACATGTTGCAGAAAGGGAAAAGGGCTTTCAGCCCCCACCATAAATGGGAAGGCTGAGGCGCATGACTAAAGAGCCATTTGCAAAACCTCCTCCCTCAAGCAGTATCGATCGGAAAGACTTTTATTCGGAAACCAAGAACTGCCCGCCAATGCCGAATGGCGGCAACCAGCTGCGAAACGCAACTTAATCATAATGGGCACCTTATCAAGGTGCGGTTTCCATCACCCGGATGAATGCCGTATCCAGCTCAACGGTGGAAACCGCCTGTGTTTTTCCAAGACCGTCGCCGATTAAAGCCGGCTGAAAGTTGACCCAGTCCATCAGGTTGGTTGACCGTTGAAGCTGATAACTGCTCCTGGCCTCCGTGTCGAAAATAACTAATAAATCGCTGCCAGACAGGCTGGGCTGAAGCGGAACTCCGGTGGCTGCCGTGATTTCAAATCCTACCAGAGTAAATTGGATGGGAATGTCGCCGTAAACACCGGTTGATCCGGTTCCGGTGAGCATGAGATATGATTTGGCACCCTGGACCTTGGCGATGGGCGTGAGCACCGAATCCAGATAGCTGACGCCGGTGGGAGGTCCGGAAGGGTTGACCACCCGATAGATTCCGCTCATGTTCATGACTCCTGACTGATAATTCGTGCTGTATTCCGTCGTGATTACGGTGTCGTAAGGCGCATTGGTCAGACTGAACGTGGTAGCGGTGGAGGTTCCTGACAGAGGGCCGGTGGTCACCGCCGAATAGGGGCCGTGACCGATATACGGTTCCGTTCCTGACTCCATGTTAAAGGACTGAATCAGTGGACTTCCGGATCCGGCGGCAGAATCGAATGAGATCGTTCCAAGATTCACAAACGTCACGGCATCATACGGCGAGGCCAGCTTAGATTCCGGATCCCGTGGCCCGAAATCGAACGATCCGGAGGAGAGTGCGCCCGGTGTATTAGGTCCCGATCCACCTACGGAAAATACGGTACCATCGACCACATCATCACTCGTCCCGACCATTCCGTCAGGTCCCGGCCAGTGGTTGATCATGGAAGAATCCGATGCCAGTTCATAGAGAACCGGAGCCGCGGTAGCAAGGTGGACGAGCATGGCAGCAGTGAGGATGAGCAGTGACATTACTGATTTCATGGGATTCTCCTTCTAGTTTGCTTAAACGGCAGTATGACAAACACTTCTATGTGATCAAGTTAGTAATCTATGAGCGACCGTCGATCGATTTTTCGATACGGACCGGGAAATACGAGGCCGTCGGCTGCCCCGAATGGCACGAAGTTAAGCCTGAATTCCACCTTTTCAGGGAGCAGGCGAAGATGGGTCGCTATTCACTTCCAATCACCTGCGGTACAGCTTGTATCACCGCCATCCTGACGACCCCGAAGCCCGCTGGCAGCGGGCGGGACAGTAGAGATATCGCAGGCGGCTCACCGGCCCGGACGAGAAACTGAATGCTAGGAAAATCCATTCAAAACACCTTAACTTAGTACCATTCTGTTCTGCCCCCATACCTGCCTGAAAAAGGCCGTGGCCCGGCGGCGGACCGATTATATCCGGAACCGCACGGGAACTTAAATCCACTTCTTTTTGCGGATGATCACGATGAACGAAATCACGAAAATGATGCATATCACCCAGAAAACGGCGTAGGAATAGGGCCATTTGAGTTCCGGCATCACCTCAAAGTTCATGCCGTACAGGCCACACAGAAAGCTGAGCGGTAGAAAAAGCATGCTGAAAATGGTCAGCCGGTTAACCACCCGATTGGTCCGGTGACTCACCATACTCATATAGAGATTGAGCGTTTCGTTCAATACACCTCGTTCACTGTCGAGATCATCACCCAGACGTTCGAGCCGTTCACCGATTCGCAGCAGCGCGGGCTGCGTCGTTTCGCTAATGACAGCCGACTTCCGCGTCGCCAGATCATTAAACAGATCGCGCGACGTGATCACCATGCGCCGGAAGGCCAGAATGTCGGCGGTCAGGCGTGATACCTCCATGAAGATATCATCGCTTATTTTGCCGAACAACTCGAGCTGGATGGCCTCGACCGCCGTGGTGACATACTGGAACGAGCGGCGGGACGACTCGAGCAGGATGGAGGCGATCTCGTAGATCAGGAAGCCGGAGGATTTGGCAAACTTCTGGAAATCCTCGCGGTAAATGCGCCGGATCTCATTCATCATGCGCGATCGATCCGGCTCGCACACCGCAAGATAGTGCCTTCCCAGCAAAAATTCGGTAATGCCGGATTTCAGTTTTCCCTCATCAAACCAGGCTTCGGCCACGGAAAAATGCGTTGCATCGTCATACAGATCGTAGCGACCCTCGAGCGGTCGCCCGAGGAATTCATCAAGTGCCGATTCATTGGCCCCCAAAACATCCAGTATCGGTCGTGCATCCGCTTTATCGGCCGGTTTGATGGTAATCCAGTAAAACAGGTTTTTATCCGGACCCTTCAGCAGCTCTTCAAGCGATACATCGGTTTCCTCTTTGGTTGCAAAATTAAACGCAACGACTTTCATAAACACACTCCTTAGGGCAAGGATATACCGTAAGGGTACGTGGTGAGCAATATCCTATGTGAGCATAGCCATCCGGGCCGGACGAATTATGCCATTAATTGTGAGAGACTTTTGCAAAACCCCTCGATTAGGCTGAATTAAGTTCATTGAAGGATCCCCTGCTAAGGGGAAAGCCGCTATTCTTCCCATTGCTAAACAACCCGAATGGGAAGGAGAAGAATGATCGGACATTCCGAAGCCGACATACACCTGCAGCGCTGTCTGTTTTCAGCCCTTGAAGAGGAATTCGGCGCACTTTCCGAAAAGGAGCGACAGTTCGTGCGCGTTCTCGAACTCGCCGACATCCGTCCGTTCCTGCGAGGACTCGGCTGGTGCGGGAACGGCCGCCCGCAAGCCACCAGGACTGGCCCGGGCCTTCATCGCCAAGGCGGTCTGGGACATCCCCACGACGGGCCGGACTCATCGAGCGGATCAAGACCGCTCCGGGCCTGCGCAGGGCTGTGCGGGTGGGACACCTTGTCCGACGTGCCGAGCGAAAGCGTCTTCATTTACAGCCTCGTAGAAAGTTGCCGGAAACGGGTCACATCGGCACTACAGGCGAATTCGCCATTGCCCACCGTGAGCGGGTTCAGCGGGTCGGTCTTGGTCAGCACGATCTTGTGGCGGCGACCAAGGCGCGCGATCGATCCTGCCCGCAGAGGACGCCAATGCGCCCGATAGAGCTCAACCCCGGCGACAAGCCGGCGCCAGCTATCTGAATAAACGTGCGTCGTTCCATGATTGTCAGTTCCCTTCTTTACCCAACGGGAAAGCGAAAAGCCGGGTTTTTGTCCAGGTTGGGCACCTCTTCGTATCGATGTAAACCCGGTTACTTAATGCGAATGCTCGTGCTCACGGTCACCGGCCCGAGCAGACCGGACTCCTGGAGCGGCTCATCTTTTTTCCACAAACGCCAACTCGTGAAGGTCAAGCGACCGGTAGGGCTGGGCTTGCCGTCCTGCAGCCACTGCGGCCATTGCTTGAGCGTGCCATTGCCATGCCGATCGCTGTCCTCGCCCAGCCATTCGTCACCGATCATCCGATTGATCGGCAGGTTGACGACTCGAACTTCAAGATCGTTCCGGCCGGCCTTGATGGCGTCGGTAATATCCAGACGATATGGCCGCTTCCAGAGGATCCCCAGATCCTTCCCGTTGAGTCGCACTTCGGCCATCACCGCGACGTTGCCAAGATCCAGTGTGACGATCTTTTTCTGCTGCGGATCGGAAATCGCTGCCGGGGTGAAATCGAAGGGTTTGCGATAGAGGGCCGCCCCGGAGAAATACTTCACGCCTGGCTCCGTGTGTTGACTCCATGACATGAGGTGGTCGAACACCACGTTTTCAGGCGCGCCCAGGCCGGGTGCGAATTTCACCTCCCAAGCCCCATCGAGCACAACCGGCACCGGGAGATCGGTCACGTTGACCCGCCGGGTCCTGCCATCGGCGGTCGTGATCTCATAGAGCCCCTTTTGGAAAACCTCACGCCGAACAAGATCCATCGCCAACCACACATCTGCGATCGACGGCGGCGATTGAGCAAGTTTGGCGATCGCTTCGTCAGACAACGCCGTGGGGAACTGCCGGAGTCCGGCAACCTGCCCTTGGAATGCCTTCAACTCCCGACCATGGAGAACCCCTACGCTCGAATGTACATCCTTTTTACTCTTCAAGAAGGTGCGGACCCGTTTCCCATCGAGATAGAGACTCGGCGTACCATCGCGATAGACCACGGTCACATACGTCCAATCGGTTATCGCTGCCGGATGCACCAGCAGCGCCGGGAAATAGGAATCGCCGTGCTCGTACACACAGACGCCGTTTTTTCCAACCCCGAAGCCGGCGCCGGAATCTTTATCCGTCCACACCTCATGTCCGGGCGCGGGATAAAGGACCTCGTTACGCATACCATTCAGCGCGGCAAACCCTTCGTTTGTTTCCTGCGGAAGTGCAATGTCGACCGACGGCTTAACCCAGGCGCCGAGGGTAAACGTGCGGGTCAGATCGCCGGTTTCGGCGGCAGCAAGTGCCATCGCATTCCGCACCAACTCATGACCGGCGTGTTTCACCGACACGATTTGATCGGAAGGCATCGGTTTGCCCTGGTGGAAAACAATAAACATGGATCCCGTTGGTTCGAAACACAGCGGAATCCGTGTACATCCTTCGCTTTCTTCAAATACTGAAATGGGCTCGATCCGACCGGTGTCGGGGAACCATGCTTCCGGCCTCTTGCCGCTGACCCGGAAGGTGCAGACGGCTTTAACCGTCGCGGGAGATGGATTGGCAACAAAATACACGTCCTTATCGTCCACCACACGATGAATATAGCGGAGCGGCCGGCTGGCCTGGAAATCAGGCCCAACACCGATTGCGGCCAACACGTCGGCGGGTGACGTCTCAGCAATGAGCCGGCCTTTGACGGCCTTGCCTTCAACACCCTGTCCGGTGCCCTGCAATGTCGCCGCCAGCGTCTTGAGCTGCGCATCGCATTGCGGGTAACCGGACAGCCCGGGCGTCTTAACCGGCGGCTTGCCGAGAATGGTCGCCCCATCCTCAACCAGAGCCGCGATTTTCTCCGCCATGGGCAACGTCATGGAATCGTCTGCCGGCAAGAGCAGCAGGCGGTATTTCATGCCTGAAGGCACTTGGAGCAATCCATCTTTGACGGTTACTTTTTCCAGAAAAGCCTGCGGGCTGATGGCATCATAATCATAGCCGGTCAACTTTAACGGCGTGAAACGTTGCATTGGCTCCTCCGACTGCAAATAGAGCACATCGGCCACAAACTGTCCCTGCCGCAACAGGTATTGACAGCGGGCAACATATTCATGCCACGCCTTCGACTCGTTCCACCACGTATTTGATCGTTCATAATGCACGCCCCATGGCCCCATGGTCATTCCCGGCCAGCGGTTCGTCACCCACGGCTGCATCGCATAACGATGGACGATGAAGCGGTTGACGCCATCGCAAAAGGCACGGTCGCCCAACGCCTTCATGATAGCCGGATGCGCCTGCCATCGTTCCACATCGGTCGCTGTAAACGCTTCGGCACCGACCACCGGCAGCCCGTTGACATGCGCAACGGAAGCCATAGACTTGACCGTCCACCAGAGTCCGCCGCCGTCGGGCCACCAGAATTCGCAGATCGGTTCCTCAATGTGATTGGCAACATCGAGATCATTCGCCGGCGATGTATAAGCTTCCATGGTAAGTTTCAGCCCGTCCCTGTTGGCCAGCGTCCGAAGGTGTCCAATATAATTTTCCGCTAACAGGTCAGAAATCGTCTGTCTGAGATCGCGCAGAAAACGCTCTGAGATCTCCGGGCTGTCAATGAACCGGCCGGTCAGTACCGGAAGAAAAGGGGTCATGTCATAGCCGCGCAATCGCTTGAACTCTTCACGCATTTTCGGGGTCCAGTTCTGGGCGCCGACTTCCCAGCTGTCCACATGGGTTGCCACAAAGCTCCTGCCCGCCAGCGGCCCGACATCCTTAACCAGCTTGCCGATCATGCCGGTGTAATTCGCCTCAATGCCTTCCTGGCTCAGTTTGTCACATTCCGGACCCGCTCCGGTAGCCGGTGCCGGGTGGCTTTTGGCTCCGGTAAAGGTATGACCAAAACGAACCACCGTCCATGGTCCAGCATCCGGCCGTGCAGGAACATCCCAGGCGAGGACGCCATCGGAATTCATGCGGTCTGTCAGCTCTATAATTTTATCCCGGTCAATAATGGCTTCTGCGGGAACCCCTTCCGCTACCGTAACGTTCAAACTGCCGCTATACATCCGATCCCAGAACATGCCCTTCCCCCAGAGATCCTGTATTCGGTTGGCGGGGTTGTCCGGGTCTTTGGGAGTTGGGAAAGCCAGCACGGTGATGTCACGATAGAAGCCTTCATTGGCATGCGGGGCGGGCAACGGGCCATTAAACTTCGTGCCACCGGCTACTTGCAGTTCACTGGTCACAATCTTTTGCATGGCCTTGTCCAGCGGCACCCAGGGCCCGCCGCTGCCGTTCCAGCCGGCATCGTTGTTCATGTTCAGTTCAAGCCCCAGCCGGTTTGCTTCCGAAACGGCGTGCTTGAACAAATCACGCCACGCGTCACTCATGAAATCCACCGGGCCCACCGGAGCCCCTTGGTCGACTTCCATAATCAGCACTCCGCCAATGCCGGCCTGCTGCATTGCTTCCAAGTCGGCCGTTATTCCCTCCCGGGTCACGTTGCCGTTGAGCCAGAACCAGTAAACCCATGGCCTGGCATCGTCCGGCGGAGATACAAATCCGCTCTCAAGGGTCTGCGCCATGGAAGGACTCGCCCAAAGCACGAACACAACAAACAATACCCATAAGCTTTTGCAACACGTCTTCATCTTCGTTTCTCCAATAACCTGATTGCGGCGCAGCATCTGGCCCGCCTGTATTTCATGGAACCGTTTTATGAAAAGGCCTGAATGTCCTTATCGTCGTACTCTGAAAGTGATTTCAGTTTTGAAAGCACGATGGACTTTGGCGGACGAGGACAATTCGTAAACTGCACAGACCACGGGCCTTTCAGCGAGATCGCGGCGGCGTCACGGTCGGCGGTAATCTCCTCTTTGGTCACATTGTCATTCATCCAGTGCCACCACGTATGCGGTCTGGCCGAATCGGACGGACTGATAAACCGGTCTTTAACCCCGGTCATATCGGCCAGGGCAACACTTGAAATCAATAAAACAAAAATAGCAGTACCGATACACGGTATGATTTTCATGGCAACACTCCATTCATTGTCGTAAGTCGACGATTTCCGTTTACGCCGTTAGAAAACATAATTCTCCCCACACAGCATAAATGTAACTTCTTGACTAAATTTTAGCGGCTTTCAATTTTGTGACGTCACCGCAAGCGTTATTCCCCGAAACCGGCAAGGGAAAAACGGACGACGCGAGAAGTCGAAAACAAAGGGGTTTGAGACGCCGATCGTGCCGCGAATCGGAGGCCGCGGCATGCCGGCTCATCCTTTTAACTCGATCATTCCCGCCCTTCAGCTACAGCTCTGCACTTAATGCGAGAAACCGCCCGGAATCGCTTCATCTTATTTGGGAAAAATCCAGCGGTATTCACAAATCGCACACCGCTTGACATCCGGGCGACCGCAACGCCCAGAGTCTTTTATAGGGGTTATCGCCATGAACATTGAATTGGGTTTGCGGCGATGGCTTCGGCATGACCAATGAGGCGATGCTTTCGAATTTTGGTAGGTGTATACGGTTTTACCTGCCGGGTGAAGCCGTGCTGCGCGAGACTCGCGTTGCTGTCACACAATAGCCAACCTGACCCAGAACTCATGGGGCGAGGACCTTTTCGGCGGTCAGGCCATTTCCTGCCGATATTTTTCAACGATCTGATCGATGCAGCGGGCACTGGCCAGAATCACCTGCCTGCATCCCTCGGTTTCGCTACGATAAGCCGCTTTCAAAGGAGCACAGTCAACATGACCCATCTCCTTTTTATACAATGCGAAATAGTCCTGAATAATGGTTTTGATCAGATCCGATTCATGCGCCCGTTCCTGAACAAACAGCTTGCCCAGGGCCATGACGCCGCCGGCCAGTGCGCCGCACAGCAGTTCCTGACCGCCGACCCCGCCACCAAATCCGGAAGACAGCAGCAAGGCTTCTTTTGAGAGATTCATTCCATGCACTTCATTGGCGGCATGCAGTATGGTTTCTGCACAGTTCAGGTCTTTCCCTGCAAAGAATCCATCTTCAATCAGCTTTTGCATTTCATCTCCTTGATCACCAAATTTATTGCGCGTCATTTCCGGCGGACAGCTGCTTCCAGAGAAACGTATAGGCCAGCGCCTCCATGCGGGCCGACTGCTCGTTGTTGGCGGCGCCGCCGTGGCCGCCTTCAATGTTTTCGTAATACAGCACATCGTGCCCCTGTTCTTCCATGCGGGCCACCATTTTTCGCGCATGGCCCGGATGGACTCGGTCATCGCGGGTAGAAGTCATAAACAGGGTGCGGGGATAGTCGCGGTCAGCAAAAACATGATGATACGGCGAATAGTTCCGAATGTAGGCCCACTCCTCCGGCTTGTCCGGATCGCCGTATTCATCCATCCAGCTTGCGCCCGCCAGCAGTTTGTTATAGCGAAGCATATCGAGCAGCGGCACGTGGCAGGAAATCGCGCCGAAGAGATCCGGACGCTGCGTCAACATAACGCCCATCAGCAGCCCGCCGTTTGAGCCGCCCCGAATCCCCAGATGCGCAGGCGAGGTCACCTTTCGGGCAATCAGGTCCTCCGCAATGGCAATAAAATCATCATAGGCCCGCTGCCGGTTTTCCTTCCGGGCGGCGTTGTGCCAGTCCGGCCCGAATTCGCCGCCGCCGCGAATATTGGCCAGCACATACACCCCGCCGCGCTCCAGCCAAGCGGAACCGACACTCGCACTGTAATAGGGCTGCAGGGAAACTTCAAAGCCGCCGTAACCATATAAAAGCGTGGGATTGCCGCCATCGAGCTTGAGTCCTTTGCGGCTCACCTGAAAATAGGGAACGCGGGTTCCATCATTGGAAACGGTTTCAAACTGCTGAATTTCCAGTCCGTCGGTATCGAAGAAAGCCGGCAAGCTTTTTAGCAGCTCGCGCCCCGTCTGGCCTGCTGTGCCAAGGAAAAGGCTCGTGGGTGTCAGAAAATCCGTAATCGTCATGAAATAGTCATCCGACTCATCCGGATCCACTCCCCGCACCCAAACCGATCCAAAAGCCGGGACTTCGATGGGGGTGCGTATCCACGCCCCCTCCATAAACTGAACGGCATAAGGCCGGCTGCGGACGTTGTCCAGTTCCGTCAGCAGCAGGTAATTCTTGGTCTGCCCGATGTCGGAAAGCGATTTGCGTTCGGTGGGCTCAAAAAGCACGGTGAGCTCACGGCTTCCGCTCAGGTAGTCCTCAAAATCGATCGCCAACAACGCCCCCGACGGATAGGTCCTTCCCGTAATGGCCCAGTCGCTGCGCAGACGAAGCAGGAGATGCTCCCCAAAAGTACTGACCTCGGCATCAGCCGGTTTCTCAAGCCGCACCCATTCATCACCGCGACGAACAAACAGCTCATTCGTGAAAAAGGTTATGGAACGGTGTATGAATTCGTAAACCTGTCCATGGTCATGTGCAACCCATGCGGAGGTAGAGACATCCTCCGCCTCCCCTTCAAACACCAGCCGGGCCTCCGACAGCGGGGTCCCGCGCTTCCACTCCTTCACCACACGCGGATAGCCGGAATCGGTCAGCGAGCCCTCACCGAAGTCTGTTCCCACATACAGGACATCGCGGTTGCGCCAGTCCACGTTGCTCTTGGCTTCCGACAGCTGGAACCCATCGGCCACAAATTGTTTCTGTTTCAGGTCAAATTCGCGAATCACCGTGGCGTCCGCGCCGCCGCGCGAAAGCTCGACGAGACAGCGGTCATAATCGGGATACAGCACATTGGCGCCTTTCCAGACCCAGTTTTCATTTTCATCAGCGGCCAGCTGATCAAGATCCAGCACAATCTCCCAGTCAGGAGCATCCTTGCGATATTCCTCCAGCGTTGTCCGGCGCCAAAGGCCGCACGGATGCTGCTCATCCCGCCAGAAGTTATAAAAAAAGGAACCGTATTTTCTGATCCCGGGAATACGCTCGGTGGAATTGAGAATGGTCAGGATCTTTTTGCGGATCGCTTCAAAAGCCGGATCTGCCTCCAGCTCCTTTTCCGTCTTTGCATTACGCTGCCGGACCCAGTCGAGCGCGCTTTCATCCGTAACCTCTTCCAGCCAGAGGTAAGGATCTGCAGTCTCTATCTCAGTATTCATCACTGTGGAATCTCCTTTTGGCTCCATTGTGCAGCAGCCGTTTATCGAAAGGATACAGGTGAGGCTGACGGAAAAGTAAACGCCGTTAACCAACATCCTTTTCCATCCGGAATTATGCTGGAACGGCAAAGCACGTTGCATTTTTTTCATTTCTCAGCTTTCCCTTATGTACAGGTTTCAAAACCGAAAATCAGACAATGGGTCTAAAATTCATGAAAAGATGGTGTAAACCAAACGATCTGGAACGACAACCACTTTGCGGATAGTTCTGTCCTCCACCGCAATCTTCCGGCATCCGCATGATCGGCAGATTTCAGCCTCATAAGAGGCGCGATGACGATTGCGCCTCCATGAAGGGCTGCCTACTTGGCCGGTTGGAGACAATACCCGTGCGGTTTTGACGTCGATCGTTTCTAAAACGGCTGCGTTTCCGCCTGCTCCAGCAGATTGGTGGAGGTATTCAGTTACGACATCGATCAGTTCCAAATGCCGTAAACAGAACGGTTACAGGCTTGGCAGCATCCATTCTTCATCGTGTTTAACAGAACAGTATAACCTGATCGTTCAATCAATAATTTCCCGCAGTTTGGGCAATAGGTACACTCCCCTTCCCCATGAGATAGATTTCCAATATAGACATGCTTGAGACCGCTTTTAAGGGCAATCGATCTAGCATTAAGAAGGGTTTCCGCAGGTGTTGCCTCCAGATGTTCGAGCTGATTCTGAGGGAAGAATCGAGAAAAATGCAGAGGAGTATTCTCACCAAGCGTGTTTAAAAGCCAATCGGATAGCTTTTTTGTTTCCTCAGATGAATCGTTCAGTTTAGGAATTAATAAGTTGGTAACCTCAATCATGACACCGGAATCTTTCATAATCCTCAGGGATTTAAGGACCGGCTTAAGGCGTGCCCCGCAAATTGCCTCATAAAAAGGATCAGAAAATGATTTTAGATCGACGTTGGCCGCATCCACATATTTACAGATCTGTTTCAACGGTTCAGGATTAATGTAGGCTGCAGTGACCAGAACGTTTTTTTTTCCGGCCTGATGGGCTGCACGGCAACAATCATAGGTATATTCAAATGAAACCAGCGGTTCGGTATAGGTATAGGCTATAGACGGACATGCATGATCGACAGCTAAAGTTACAATATCTTCTGGTGGAATATATTTTGATAATTCATTTATGGAATGAATTTGCTGGGAAATTCTCCAGTTCTGGCATTGTTTGCAATGAAGATTGCAACCTGCGGTGGCCATCGAAAGGATGCTTGATCCTGGCAGGAAATGAAAAACGGGTTTTTTCTCTACCGGATCAATATTTAAAGCGCAGGGATAACCATAGGTTGCACATACAATGGTGCCGGATTCATTTTTTCGAACGCCGCAATCGCCAATTTCATTGAGTCCCAACACGCACCTTTTGGGACATAATGTACATGTGATACTACTTTTCATCCTCGCCGTTACCTGAGAATAAGGCATCAAGACCTTCGAATGCTGAAAATCCCCCAAGTTTAACGGATTGATTATCGCTGCTTCCAAATCCCCTCATCTTATGTTTTTCATGCTCATGGTCATGACAATAAATGCACAGCAGCTCCCAGTTGTTTCCATCAGGAGGATTATTTTGATGATTATGATCCTTATGATGAACGGTAAGTTCCTTTAGTTTGCCGCCTGAAAACTCCCGTCCGCAGCTACCGCAGACATGAGGAAAAAGTTTTAAAGCCATTGCTCGGTAACCCTTTTCTCGTTCAGCCATCTGTTGGTGAATGCGATCCAATTCATCTCTGTTTTTCATGTAAGTATACTCCCTAGTGCCATCTCAAGTGCAGGGTGCTTGAATGCATAACCCATCTCAATCAGTTTTTTAGGATATACACGGGTACTTGAAAGAAGAAGGGCTTCGGCCATCTCTCCAAAAAGTATTCGGGCTGCAAAAGCAGGAAGTGGAATAAAGGTGGGACGTTTAAGAACTTTTCCGAGCGTCTTGGTAAAAACTGAATTCGTTACCGGACTTGGGGATACAAGGTTAAAGGGACCCTTAGCTTCATTATTATCAATTAAGAATCGGATAGCAGAAATTTCATCGTCAATACTGATCCAGCTCATATATTGGCTTCCCGTTCCAACTATCCCTCCCCCACCCAGTTTAAAAGGAAGCAGCATTTTTTGCAAAGCCCCTCCTCTGCGGCTCAGAACAATACCTGTTCGTGCGTATACAGTTCGTATTCCAAGGGAATCCAGCTCTGATGCGACATTTTCCCATTTTTTGCACACCGTCGATAAAAAGCCCGAGCCCGGTTTGCTCATTTCCGTAATGTCCTCATCATGACGATCACCATAATAACCGATTGCAGAAGCATTAATAAATACATCCGGTCTGGAGTCACTGTTCTTTATGTGATTGACCAATTCTTCGGTTCGACCAATCCGACTCTCTTCAATTTGCTGCTTTTTCTTTTTAGTCCACCGTCCGCTCGCAATTGGTTCTCCGGAAAGATTTATGACCGCACGTACGTCCTGAAAATCAATTTGACCAGGTAAATTTCTGGGTAAACACTTTACGATGTAATCGTCAGCTTCCAATGATTCTTTGAGTGCTTTACCAATGAGACCGGATGAACCTGATATGATGACCTTCATTGCCGAATATCCTCCACTTATAGATGGTTAAAAAGATATATACTAACGATTAAGCTGTCTTCTCGTGAGTTATACATATTTTTTTCATTTACGAATAATTGTTGTTCGTCCTTACCTGTGAAAGCTTACAGAAAGCATAGTTAGTCGATGCTGAATAACCCATTTGACTCAATGCTATCCAGGATTTTCAGGATGCTTATTTGCAAGGAATAGGTCGAATGCCCGCCGAAACCTTGCCTGCGAAGCACATGATTTTCCGAAGGAAAATAATGAACGAAGTGAATGTCTCACTATCATCGCATGAAGCCGAC